>JAFGQX010000023.1 GCA_016935455.1 Microcaldota archaeon | reverse complement strand
ATTTTTTTACCTCCTCGTTTATCTTCAGGGTTATTATGAACATAATCAGGGAAAGCAGAATCAGAAAAATGAAAAACTGCTGGAAGGTTATCTGGAGAAGAACATAACCTGTAAAAGCAATCATTCCTGCAAGGACAAGCGAATAAGAAAATATGTACTTTCCAAAAACAACCGCCCTTTCTTTTGTACCTGTCAGGTCGGTGAGCCTTGAAACAAAAGTATTCCATAAAGATATTGAAGTGAATCTTGAAAGAAAATCATAAGTGATAAAAGCAGTTATTGATTTGAATGCTGTAATAATGGATATTGAAAATGCATTTATGAGGCTTAAAAAGGAAAGGGCTTTTTTCCTTCCAAAAGTATCCGTAAGATGGCCAAGAAAGATGCTGAGTATCCCTGCAAATAAAGCTCCGAAACCAAATACCAGCCCCATTCTTGAAAGTTCAAAACCCAGAAAATCAAGATAGAGGGGAACCGCTATTGAAAGCCCCCCGTAAACTGCTCCGGAAAACAGGGAGATTAAATAGATTTTCTGTATTTCTGAAAGTTTCAAATTCATACACCTTAAAAAAAGTCATTTATTCCTTTCTGCTTTCCGCCGTGTTTTAAATCATCTTTTGAATAGCCCAGTTCCTTAAGTATTTTAAGAACTGCCGGAAGAACCTGGTTGTTTATGTAATAATCCGGGTCATAATCCTTTGCAAAATCAAGAGGCTCTGCTTTTTCAGATATGCTTTTTCCCTTTTTGGATACAACATAAGAAATAATAGAACCTTTTTCTACCGGAACTCCTTTTTTAATTGCTTTTCTGGCCGCAGATATTTCCGGACTTATTATCTCATATTTTTTGGGGTCTTTGCTGATCTGGGTGTATATTGCAAGGTCTTCAAGAGGAACATTGCCGGACTTAAGTTTTTGGATTACATCCGTAGTTATTTTTACGGCTTTTTCCCTGCTTCCTTCCCTAAGAATTGCTTCAAGAACCTTTCTCTGTGTTTCCCTTGCTATGCGGGACCAGTCTCTTCTCACAAGTTCAAAACCGCGTATCTTGATCGAACCGTCGTCTGCAAGAAGGGCGTATTTCTTTTTTGCCCCCTTTTCCTCAGACTTCTTGCTTACAAAAACCCCTCTTTTGTAGAAGCTTTCCAGTTCAAGCTCCATTTTTTCAGGCAGTTTTTTGTTTATTTTTTCAACAAAATCCATAACATCCTTTTTGGACTTGTCTTTCATAAGGAGGAAAACACTGTCCGTATCTCCATATAAAACCTCAAACCCCAACTCTTCCGCTTTTTCAATGGTTTCATTAATGTGCTGCCTCCCCCAAGCAGTCACCGATTCCCCTGCTTTTCTGCTGTACCATCTTGAACGGGCGTATAAAAGGTAGCCGTAGTATGAATTTGCAAGTATTTTAAGTGCCTGGGAACGGGCGCTTAAGCGGTCGTATTCCTTTGTTCCTTTTTTGGCATTTTTGAGTTTCTTTTTTACTTCTATTCTTCTTTCAAGTATTGAATCAAGAACCTCGGGTATCAAACCTTTCGGGGATTTTTTGAATTTCCAGCCGGCAGGGGATTTGTAGGCATTTTTATCCGAGTCGGTAAGGGTGTTAGGGTCTATATTATAGGAGATTATTATTGAGGGATAAAGGCCCCTGAAATCCAGAACTGCTATGTTGTCATAAACACCTGGCTCGGGAAGTTTTACAAATGCGCCTTTTATGGGGCTGGCCGCCCTTTGTGTTGCACGCGCCTCGCTTGGCCTGGGCGGGATAATTGTATTTCTTTTAAAGCTCTCATGCATCAAAAGATTTTCAACCAGCTGTCCGCTTGTTGCGATACTGGTGTCAAAAAGGGGGAGGCGGGTAACCTTGCTTAATTCGATATATAACGGCAGGGCCATGCTCCCTATTTCATAAGTTGCTTCTGCATCCATAAGAGAATAATCTGCAAGCTCCCCAAGTTCCCCGGAATCCCACTGTTTCCATATCTCAAGACGGTTGACCATAAGCTTGTCCGTTTTGGCTACTTCTCTGTAAACCGCTTCAAGAGTGTACTGGTTTGCCTTTATAATCCCTATAAATCCAAAAAAACGCATCATAGGATAAAGGTCCAAATGGACACGGCCCTTAATGTCAATTGCACTGCCGATTCCTCTTCTGATTGACTTATACCATGGTTCCCCCCTTCCAAGTTTGAAATCCGCTCTGAGTATCTTGGCTCTTTCAAGAAGATAGGGAATGTCAAAATTGGAAGAATTATAGCCGTAGATTATATCCGGGTCTTCTGATTCCACAATACCGGAAAATTTCTCAATTATTTCTTTTTCATCAGATAGGGTTTCGACAAATTTCTTGTTTATTTTTTTATATGTGAGAACCTTGCCCTCCTTTCCGGATTTATAGCTTATCATAATTACCGGGTCAAGTTTTTCTCTCGGCTTTCCAAGAGGGTTATAAACTTCAGTATCAAAGGCAAGGGTTGTCAGATTATAATCTTCTGTTTCCGTGAAGGATTTTATTTTTTTCAGGATTTTTCCCTCCCGTTCATAAGAGATGCGGGTGAACGGAACAAGGCCGAAATCCATCATAAATCTTTTTGCAAAAGGAATCCTGAACTCATAAGCAGTGAAAGGAATTGCGGCCCTCAAAAGAGGAACGTCCGAAGGCTGGCTGCAGAAAACTTTCAAGAGTTTCTTTTTTTCTGCACCGACCATTCTTTCAACAATTTCAACGGAT
>JAFGQX010000022.1 GCA_016935455.1 Microcaldota archaeon | reverse complement strand
CATTGCACCTGCGTCCCACAAAGCTTCATCTATAATCCGGGAAGTAACCGTTCCATATCCCTTATTTTGCATCATTGCAGTAAATGTTCTTAATGCTCCTGAAGAAATATTTCTTTTGGTATGGTCCTTAGAATTACCTCTTTTTACCTTTTTCATAAACATATTAGGATGAGAAAGTTATAAAAAATAGATTAAAGTATGGGTAAAACCTTTTCGTCATCAACAGTAAAATAAAACTGGGCATCTTCATTTTTTTCTATCCATTCAACCGAACTCACCGTAAAACCCGCTGATTTTGCCTCATCAAGAAGCACACCCACGTAAAGAAACCTTAATTTGTTTATTTCCGGACATCCTTTTCTTAAAGCAAAAAATGCTTCTTCGTCTTTGTCTATTACTATGCCAACGGGAAACATCCTGCACACCGCAGGACGCATTTCATAAATAGCACACCCTTCATCCTTTGAGAAATATGGACAGCCTTTTTCGCCGAATTCAATATATTTGAATCCTTGAATAAGAACAATTTTTGCACGTCCCGAGAGTATGAAACTTCTAAATATCCTCTCTTCCATCGGCTTGATTGCCAGATGTTTAAGCGAATCACAGCATTTCCCGCATTTTCTGCAGTCTACACTTCTTAATTCTCTATTAAGTTTTTCTCTATCAGGGTTAATCCACCTTATTGTTTTCATTTACTTTCCTCTAAAATCCCAGAACCTGCAATAATTATTGAGTTCCCACCCTTTCTCGCAGGATAATCTTTATCAGGAAAAAACAATGGAATCCTCCCCTGCCTCACAATTTCCATTGCCAAATATGCGAGCGATGCCCGCAGTTCGCTTTTAAATATCGCTTCGAGAGGTATAGTTTTTAATCCCTGCATTTCTAAAGGCATTATCTTCTGGCACCAAGGCATAACTACAATAATTGAGTTTTCAGGTAATTCAATTTCAACAAACGGGAAAGTTCTGCATGCATGGGGCCGGTCCTCATAGATTTCACATCCATTTTTTCCAGCCATTTTGCAGCCCCCGTCCTTCCAAACCATTTTTTTCCCTTTTATCCACTCCCCCTTTCCTTTCTCTTCAAATATAATCTCCTCCCCGTCCAGGAGGGGAAGATGCGATATTAGATGACAGCAGGTTCCGCATTCCCGACATAACGGACTATCCAGCCTCCCCCTAATCTCACTAACTGATAATCTTTTACTTTTTTTACTTTGTGTTGCGGTTAACCTCATATTGTATTCTGTGTCCCAAAATGTTTAAAAAAGAGTGAGCCCGCCCAGATTTCCTCTCCCCGAGATTTCTCTCAGGCCTTTTGGAGACCTGTTTTGGCGTTGGAAAACAATAACCAAAACGGGCATCGAACTGGGGATCTTCACGATGTCAACGTGACGTCTTAACCGCTCGACTACGGGCTCGTGAAGATTAAAATGAATATAAAAAATTAAAAAATAGTGTGTTAGAATACCTTTGCCTTTCCTTCCACGATTTTGTTTGTAATCTCCGTTACATTCTCAAGCTGTTTGTCAACCAATGAATGAACCTTGTCCTTTACAGTATCATACTCATCCGATACAATCACAATAGATGCAACCTTGGGCTGGTCAATAGGCTTTCCAATCTGGGAAAGAAGAGTTATTGAAACATCTTCAACCTGCGGATATTCCCTTACAATATCAAAAGCCATCTCATGAGCAAGAACGGAGTAGATCTTCCCGACATGGTTCACAGGATTTTTCCCCGCAGCCGCCTCAAGTGTCATGCTTCTAAAGGGAGTAATAAGTCCGTTAACCCTGTTTCCTCTTCCTACGGAACCATCATCACCCATTTCCGCGCTCGTTCCAGTAAGAGTAAGATACACAGAACCTTTTTCCTCGTGGTCTGCAGTATTCACAAAAATTTCAGTATCGAGTGGAGTAATCTCCTTCACCTTCTTCTCAATGTCTTCTTTTACTTTTGCTTTCTTTTCAGCATATTCTTGAAGACTGGACATATATTTTGAAACAAATGCAATCGCAACTGTAACTTTTATTTTGTCCCCCTGTCTAAGCCCCATAACCTTTATGTCCTCCCCGACCTCAGGGTGAATTTGTTTGTATTCAGGAGAATTAAGGTAATTCTCTATTTCCAGAACAATCTTTTCCACATCGCTGAACGGTGCAAAACCTGCGCCGAAACTGGTGTCATTGGCAAAAGGCACCGCGGGTCCCCTTAAAAACAGCTCAACCAAGTCTTTGGAGCCCCCTGAAATTCTGGAGTCTATTTCCACATCATTCTCAACATCAAGGTTTCTTACAACCCCCTTGAGATAGTTCCTCGCAGTTTCCCTTGCAATGTGCTGGACTTCTATTTTTTTTCCTTCCGCCTCTTCAGTAGCTCTCCCGGTCAAAAGAAAGAATATCGGTTTGAGAAATTTTCCTCCGCCATATTCAACTTCAGTTGCCCCTCCGCAGAGCTGCCCTTTATCTACATTATGGTGAAGTATTTTGCCGAATTCCTTTATGTACTCCCTGCTTAACCCCCTGCTTATTTCCTCCATTATTCCGTCGATTATAGAATCCGGATGCCCTATTCCTTTTCTCTCCACAAGCTCTACGCCCCTTTTTGGAACCGGAACATAGCTTGCCTTTTCAATAATAATATTTCTTTCCATTTCTTCACCTTAAAACAAGATACACTATCTGGATTCCCTTTATTTAAAAATATTTTCTTAATAAATTATTCCTATGAGTTATATACTCCCAGAACTTTCTGAGATTAAAAAATTGAGAAAAGAACTCGGTGTAACCCAAAAACAGCTTGCTCTTGAAATAGGCATATCCCAGCCGTT
>JAFGQX010000021.1 GCA_016935455.1 Microcaldota archaeon | reverse complement strand
TAATTATAGGTATCAAAAGGCGGAAGAGGCACACCCTCAGTGTAATAATCCTCTTTTATTTCTTCAACAGGGTCAAAGATAACATCTGAAGAAGGCTTAAGATAGTTCATATACCTGTCCACTTTTCCATCCGGATTAATCCCGCAGAATTTATCCGAAACGGGAAAGTAATATTTGTATTCCTCATACTGCTTGAACGATTCCCCAAAGCCAAACCTGAATGTATTCAGATATGCGTAATTTGTCTGTGCCTTGTCAAATACATTCTGAATCTTTTCATCCATCGCAGTAAAATAACAGTTTCCTTCATACAGACCCTTTGTTGTTGCCTGTTCAGGCTGAGTATATATGTTTGTTTCACCCTCATATATCCCCGGAATAATAGGTTCATAATTGAAATTCCCGCATATCATTACATTGCATTTTGAATTGATGCATTTTTCCACTTCAGATTCAGAACAGAATGAAAGTTCATCCTTAACAGCACTTCCATCCGTATCTTCTCCTACCTTAACTTCACAGTATTCTCCATCTTCATCACAGCCATAGGTTTCATATTCTTCTCCGTCCGGAGTTATACATTCTCCTGTATCCAAGGCAGTCTGCTTGTCACAGCACATAAGTTTTTGGCTGGTCTGCACGCACCCAAAAAGAAGAACCAAAACAATTAGTGAAATGTAAAAAATCTTTCTCATCAAACCACCCTCGCAATAAACCTCATCAGGGTATAGGCTTCTCCTCCGAATATATATGTCAGATATCTTACCAGTATCAACGTCACTGAAAACACCGCAAACACATGCAGTATCATAAACAGATAGAATTTGGATAATAATGACGCTGCATTGGAGATAGAGCCGAAGCTGATAATGGTCCCTGAACCTGCCTCTTTAATTTCGCTTATTGTTCCTGAGAATGTTGGGAAGCATGATTTTTCATATTCTATATGGGGTGCCGGCTCCGGAAGGGAAGGCACATTAACGAATCCCGGGTCGGTGAGGATAAACAGCGACGGGAATACAAAATAAAACCCAAATGCAAATGCAATAAAGAATGCGCCCATCCCCCGGGTAGGCTGGAAGCATCTTAAAAACAAACCCACAGGAAGAAATACTGTAAGTAAATTTTCCTCCATATATTTGAGTGCGATTATTACCCCATTTATTTTCATAAGAACATCTGTAGTAAAATAGTTCAATAGTCTGTAGGATTCAACTTCCCTGTACCATGCAGCATTCCAGTTCCCGTTATACACCTGAATTCCCAGTATATAAATATACATTGATTTTAATCTGAAAGGATTCAAAGGAGCCCCGGAATTCTCAATCATTGTCTGCTGAAGTTTTGCAACCTCATTAGCATTCTCCATAAATTTGCACTGAACAATGTCATACATATTTCCCATTATTTCTTTTCCTTTTTCCCCTTCCTCACTTACTGAGGATGTATCCGGCACTACATTATATATTACTCCCCCGCAGGAAATCTGGCTTCCCGCACCTATGAGGCCGTTCACTGCAAAGTCCGCGCTGAAATCTATTAATGTAAACACAATGAGAACCATAAGAAGTGTTGCAACAACCTGCATAATCTCGGACAAAGAATATCTTTCAAACTGCTGCATCTGAAATGCCCTTGCAATGGCAAGGAACAATCCGTTTATCAGGAGGGCAACAAAAGCTGCGAGTATGCAGAGCATATACCACGTTCCGCCTTCCCTGAAATTATCAAGAAAACCTAAAATTATATCAGCCATCTAAATCACCTGTGTCAGTCTTGACAGGTCTATTTCCTGTCCCAGCATTCTTCCCACATAACTTACAGATGCAATCGCAGCTATGAGTGCAACAGTGGGTATGAAAACGCCAACAAGAAATGCCCTTCCGGCCAGAACCATCACTTCCATCTCCCTTCCCTCGCTTTCACTTGCAAGAATGTCATACCATTCCACATCATTCACTTCATCAAAAACATAATCCTGTGCAAATTCATCCTTTGCCCCAAAATATGCATAATCCCATGCACTTGCAAATGCATCTCTGAATGTAAGCCGTAAGTGTTTTTCATCCTTAAGCGCACTAATCTCTTTAGGTTTTAGAGGGTCATAACTGAAAAGAACCGGATTATTTGGGTCCTCCATAAGATAGAATGTTGTAAGCACCAAAGGATAAACAATCATAAATGCAACTGCAAGGGCGATAAATACAGAACCAATATTCCTCAAAAACGGAAGTGCCCGGAAAAAAATGCCTACAGGAAGGAAAAATAAAACCATTCCTGAGTTGATATATTTCAGCACTATCAGATAATTGAGCGATGCCATATATGCAAACATTGCAGAAGAGTTTGCAACATTCAGTGTTGTGGACCATACTGAAGTCCACGCATAAGGTGCAAGTGTGATTCCGCTTGCTCCGAAAAGGCAGTCCAGACCCTCACATTCCCACCTGCTTCTGGTAGAAAGTATATTGTATGCCATCATATGGAACCTGTTCATCACCATTACATCATGAGTGTAAACTGCTGTTTTAGTCAGATACATTTCTGCCCCGTCAAAAAGATTTCCGCTTACTGATGCTTCAGTTTCCTCCATAAACAATGAAGAGACAGAACCAGCATCAATTGAGCAGAATGACTGGATTAAAATAATGAGGAAAAATGCTGATGCAATTGAAATCATAAGCTGGACTATTTCTGTTTTTGACCATAATGTTACTCTAGGCTCTGAAAGCGCGGTTCCAATCATGTATATTAATCCAATAATTAATGCAGTAACCACTGCAGTAATCCCGCTGACTGCAAGCACATCTGCAATAACTCCACCCATTAATCCAGCAGTACAAATACTCATCTTATCACGCTATTTTTGCAAGTGCGGAAACATCCACTTCCGCCCCTCCAGCTGAGGTAATCCATCTAAGGGCTGTTATTGAAATTAAAAGCACTATAACTACAAATAAAGTACACTCAATAAGGAAGAAGAATACATACTCCTCTAATTTTTCCTCAAAGAAATAACCTGCAAAATCCTGCGGTTCCTTATAATTCTCATCAATAACTTTTCCTTCTTCACATTCTCCAAGTTCGCTTGTTTCAATAGTAAAATCTATTCCTTCATCATTTTTGTATTCAGTTATCAAATCATAGGTAAATACTGTTGAAAGAGGAAGCACGAAATACAGCACTATCCCCAGTGCCATTAGAAATCCTCCCCCGCCTCTGCTGAACCGGAATGCCCTCATAAAGAGACCAACCGGGAGAAGAATATTAAACCCAAACCTGTTTCCAATTTCCAGCAGAATCTGAAGGGATGCACTCTCTGCAATTGATACTGAAAGAAGCTGGGCGGCCATTGAAACTGGAGGAAGTAATTGGCTGTATGCACTGCAGGGACTTATGAATATTCCTGTTGAAAGGAAGTTGCAGTATGATGATTTTGCAGACTGTATGGATGCTTTTTTTGTTACTGCAAGAACATTCTCATATGCCTCTTCGATATTTTTCTGAAGCTCACCCACATCATCAATTGCCCTCTCCTGAATTGTTTTTCCGTCTCCCAATGAGGTTGATATTGTTACAAATGTAGATTCTATCCCCACAAGAGATGCAAGTATTACTGCAGTTACAATCAGCTGGTAAAATTCATCCTGAGTAAATACTTTTAATTGGTCCAGATTAAATCCAAATGCAATCATATACACCAATAGAAGAACCATGAATGATGCGAGTATTGCAATCCCTGAAGTTGCCTGCCATCCTGCAAAGCACAACGGTATCAGCATCAATATTAGTATTAATTTCTTCATAGTATCTTCTCCAGTCCGGGTATCTCAATATCCCCTCCGAATATCGGTGAAAATGACTGAATAAACAACACAGTAATTAATATGTTAAATAATGGGAGCAAATATGCAGGTATATAGAAGCTTGAAACATTCCTTATTTCAGGAGTCCCGTATAATCCTTTTGAAGCTGCTTCTGCAAACTGCCCTGATGATACTATTTTTAATGAATCAGTATTCTTCTCGCATGCTGTTTCGCAGTCTACAACCATCGGATTGTAGGTGATATAATTTTCAGAGAAAACACATCCTTCGCACCCTTCCCTTTCTTCAGGAATCATATACACGCATGTATTCTCAGGTATTGTAGAAACCGCACATTCCTGTGAATTTTCATATTCCTCTCCTGAACCGCAGTTGTATACAGTATGCCCGCTGAAACCTGCACCTATTTGAGTGAACTGATAAACCATGCATTCTTTGTTTGCTCCAGTGCATCCGGAAAATGGATTAAGGCACAGAGCACAATAACTTTTATACGGGTCGCAGTTTTCCCATGAATCCACCCATGGAGGTTTTAATGTGTCCCACGCAGCTGTTCCCACCAGATATGTCCCTGCAGGACACAAGTCGCTTTGGACATAATATGACAAACTTGAAGCAGGTGCATCATCATAATCATCCTTACTTATCTTCCTTGCCTTTACATATTGTTCTTCCTGAACATCTTCAAAACAGTCAACCCTAAGAGGAGGAATAGTTCTGCATTCTTCAGGGCACAAATCATACTGCTCCTTTTGATTGTCTGAAAGTTCCTCATATTCCACAGTAAGTTTAAGGAAGCATTCAGGCGCGCTTTTGTACATATTAGAGCACGCCACTCTCATCGCTGGAGCATCACATTCAGGATTATTCAGCGGATACGGAACCCTTCTGCATTCTTCACTGCATACGGCTGATTCAGAACCAAAATTGTAATTTGAATCAAAAGCGGATTCTTCACATAGTTTATTGTTCCCTATTTGGGAAGGCCCTGCATTCGGAAGCAGTTCAACCACCCAGTCCACAGCACTGTAGTATTCAAATGTTCCTTCCTCTTCCTCTTTAAGTGCATCACAGGCCATCTTTATTGAATTCGGCGGATTAACACATAACTGTAAAACCAGTTCTTCTTTATCATCCAAACTTTCATTGAAATACTGCTTTCCGCTGTCCGCATTATATGCTACGGGTGCAGTTTTAAAGCAGATATCCGGACACACCATTCCTGAAGGCGGTCCAAACACCTGGTCACCATACAATGTAATGCCCATAGTGACCCAGTCAAAAACATACATTAAAGGAAATACAAACATAACTGCAATCGCAATTGCAATAAGCAGTCCGCCCAGCCTTCGCGTCATAAAGAAACTTCTTGCAACCAGCCCCAAAATAAGTATTATCGGCCCTACTTTATAGCATATTTCGCTCAAAAAGAAATGCTGGGCATAAAGTGAGGAAAGTGCATTTGTATACTCATCAAAAACAATGCTGTATCTCTCTACATCCAGCATCTTGTGAGGTGCCCAACCCACAGAAATTTGAATCTGGAGTAATGGAAGCCAGAACATATCATATGCCCTTAAACCGCTTCTCTGCCCTGCAAGTCTTCCGTCAGAATAAGCTTTTTTCAGCAAGTCTATCTGTTCATCTTCAGCAAGGTCAATAAGCTCCTGAACATAAGTTTCGCTCATTGTTATTGCGCATGATTTTGTTTCTCCAATAGGACACTCTATCCCCGAAGCTCCTGCAATCCATGCAAAAATAACATCCGAGAAATTAAGAAATATCAGCACAAAAAGAAGTATGAATGCGGTTACAACTGTCTGTCTCAGTTCTACATTTGCCCATGCGCTTAAATCCGGCATGTTAAATGAGATTGCAGTCATTTTTGCAAGTGCAATTAGCCCTACAGTAACAAGCATCACAGTTACAGTTATTACTCTCCATTCCTGTATAATCTCAAAAGGCGATGATTCTGCAGTTTCTTCCAGCACATCTGCTGATTCCTGCGCAAAACAGAGAACCATCAGTAAAAGAAATATAAATGCACTTTTTCTCATGCTTCAATCACCTTCATCGCCCGCGTTATTGAAACCACCAGCGCCGCAAACACCGCCAGGGTTATATTTGGAAGGAAAAATGCCTGAGGTATTAACCTTGCAACATTCCAAAGATTTGACTGTGTATCTTCGCAGTCCCCGAACACATAATCATCTACTATTGATTCATGTTCATCACAGTTATCTGTTTTGAAATAAAAAGCTGCATTAAACGCATATAAGAGAGGAAGGAATACCCACATTGCTATCCCTAAAGCTACAAGGAAATTTCCCATCTGTCTTGTGAATGGGAGAGCACGGAGTATAAGTCCCATCGGAAGTAATATTGAAATAGAATAATCCAAAAAGAATTCAAAAAATAATTTCTGCACAGTTATAGAAATCAAAACTGGCATTACAAATGTAGTTGAAACCATGTCGTACTGCGTTGAAAACGTTTTTTTGTATGTCTGTGTTCCTGTGGAAACAGATACCCCTCCAGGGATATATATGGTATGAACCCATGTGGATTCCATATCCTTTTTGATGCCTTCTCTTGTGTAGAAATCCAGCATAACCCTTGCATCACTTTCCATCTGGTTTAGTGCACATAATGCAAGGTCACTAGTAGGGAGGTCTATGCTGCATTCAGTCATTTCTGCATTTTGGAAAAGTGTTCCCTGAAAGAATCCGCCTGCAACACATGAGACGTAAATTATTCCCCCTGCAGAAACAATCATCAGTGCAGAAACAACTGTATGAAATATTTCATCCTTTGAAAAAAGAAGAAGTCTCGGGTCATTCATCAGGCTTCCGCCCATATATGCGAACACAGAAGCCATTATTGAAAGAAGCATTGCAACCCCAATGAACGGCCCCGCCTGTTCAATCATTGTTTTATATAATTCGTTTTCACAGCCTGCAGAAAAGGAAACCGAAACCAGCAGAATCAAAAATAGCAGTCTCTTCATATCAATCTCCTCAGACCGCTCAGGAATGCTTCCCCTCCGACTGCTCCTGAAATACTTTTAGTCCCCACATAAGTAATTATTGAAACTGCAAGAAGGTCCACATAAGTGAGAACCAGCAGATTATTTATGTACTGAAATAATGGTTTTATTTCCCCGTAAATTTGGCCCATATCCAAATCCGTGAATGCATCCTGAAGCACAAAATTCCACGAGAATGTAAGTTCATATATGCTCATTATAAGATTGTAGATTACATTGCTTTCATAGAATACGCATGCTGCGTATGCCATGGGCGGAAAAGGAGATGTTATTGCGCATACGACCATACTGAATGGGAGTTCACCCATTTTAAGTATCCCCATCCCCGCACCTATCAGATTCTTTGGCTGGACTGCTTCAAAAGGATTAATCATTGTTTCCAGAATATCCCCTACATCAGTAGAACATACTTCATCAAGGTTCAAAGGAATATTCAGCTTTAGGTTTGAAACAGGAATTTCCGGAGGTTCTCCAATTTCAATAGAATCGTGAATATCAAATATAAACACTGTAGACATTGGCAGAAGCATATACCCCCCTATACACAATGCAAGCAGTGTGCTTCCTGCCTTCCTTGTAAAAGGAAGAATCCTCAGTGCAAGAGCAAATGGAAGTGCAACAGAGGGTATAACCGCCTGCAGAAATTTCAAGAGAGCTTCTAATCCCTTATAGATAAATATTCCCTGGGTTAATCCCTGTGCTCCTTTTGAGAATGTGGACTGGAACGGCCTCACACCCATATGCGGGGTGCTTACATGGTTATATGAACCGTAGTAAAATGAAAACGGCCAGAAGTATCCGTATCCGCTTAGCAATCCCAGATAATATGACCCCTTAAGTGTTTCATCATAAGCCCCGTAAAACCTGTCTAAATGTGTTTCAATTTTGTTTATTGCAGTTTGAGATGGATTGTCGTCCCCTGTAAGAAGGTTTACAATTGTGTCCTGCCCGAAAAATAAAGAATATGCAATAATAATCCATACTGCACCGATTATCAGCTCCCTTAATTCAATTTTTACCCATCCTTTCAACTGGGGAAGACTAAATGCATCTGAAGCCATCCATGCGAGAGACAGCATCAAAACAACAAGAAGAACAGTTACTGGGAGAATTGTTGCGAATGAAATTCCAAATATGTTCCACTCAATTGGACTGGCAAACGCTAAAGATACTAATAAAAGTAGTAATATGCCTGTCCTCCCACGCATGTCCATACTACAAACTTAACTTTTTAATATCTTACTTATGAGTTTAGAAATATGGAAACGGAAACGATAGAAAAATCCAAACCTGTAAAAAGACTCAAAAAATTGCTGACAGTTGGAAATATCTGGCTTTACGTTCTTTCATTAATAAAGAAAAAAGGAAAACATTATGCATATGCACTTGATGATGATATTGAAAAAAACTTCTTTTTCAAGCCTTCAAAAGTTATGGTTTATCTTGTTCTTTACAAACTTGAAGGCGAGGGAATGATAGAATCCCATATGGAGGAAAGAAGGAAATATTATATAATCACAAAAAAAGGAGAAGAGACTCTTGAAACGGCCAGAGAATATTTCGGTGTATTAAAAGAAAAATTGTGAACTTATGAAAATTATAATCACGGGTACCCCCGGAACAGGAAAAACCTCCTGTGCGGAGGAATTAAGCCGGAAACTAAAAATAGAATTAGTAGACATTAAAGGAATAATTGAAAACGCGGATGCCTTGAGAAAAAATGAATCAGGGGAAAATGAAGTTCTTATGCCCAAATTCCGCAATGCCCTCAAAAAATATTTGAAAGATAAGAGAGACTGGATAATGGAGAATCACCTTCTGTGCGAACTGAAACTTGATGCGGAATTTGTATTTGTTTTTAGAACCCAAAAAGATATCCTTGAAAAAAGACTGAAAAAAAGAAAATACAGTCCGGAAAAAATTCAGGACAATATAACGGCCGAGCTTATTGACTATTGTTATCTGAAGGCAAAGAAAAACAACAAAGGAAAATTATTTGAGGTTGACACCTCCTCCAGAACAGTAAAGCAGACAGTGGAAGTAATAATGGATGCGCTGAAAGGAAATATAAATAAGATAGACGAGACCGACTACAGCAAGGAATTAATACACTATGTATTAAAGTGATTTTATGGATGAAAAACGGATAATTGAAGCTGCTTTATTTATCTCTGCCCGGGAACTTTCAATGGACGACCTTAAGAAACTCACCGGAATTGCGGCACCCGGTTTTATCCACAAACTTATTGAAGAGCTCAAAAATGAATATGCAGAAAGAGGAAGCGCAATAGACATCATCAGCATAAACGGAAAATACGTGATGAATTTAAAAGAAAATTACAATGAGAAGGTCAAGGATTTTGCGCAGGAGGTTGAGCTTTCTCCCGGAGCGCTTAAGGTTCTGGGCTATATTTACCAGAACAAAGGAGCCGTTCTTAAGTCAACCATTGCCAAAAGACTGGGAAGCTGGATTTATCCTTATGTAAAAGAACTGGTTCAGGGTGAATTTGTAAAGGCAGTAAAACATGGAAGGACAAGCCGGCTTGAACTCACGGACAAATTCCACAGATATTTTAAAAAAGAAGAAGCTGATTAAGGTTTTTATTCTTTTACCTGAATAATTCCAATACACGCCGAGATGGCGGAAAGTCTTCTGACCCGCAATCCGGTAACGCGCCAGACTTGAGTTTTATCTGTTTTAAAACCGGAAATCTGGTGTCCGCAAGGACTTAGGAGTTCAAAAGCCCGTTTTGATGATTTTTTTAAGAGGGCAAAACGGGTCTCCAAAACCCTGAGCTTTTACTCAGGGTGAAAATCTCCTTCTCGGCGTATTATTATTTTACTTATATCGCCTCGAATCTTTGAACAAGTTCAAATCCCTCCACCTTCCGGTGTAGGTCTCCTTCTCGGCGTATTATTATTTTACTTATATCGCCTCGAATCTTTGAACAAGTTCAAATCCCGCATATAAATTAAACTTTTTAAAAAAACCGGAATTAGATTTTTAAATATAGCTCCAATAACTCCCTTATGCTTTTTCAAAGTCACCACCTTAAAATCCCGCCCAAAAAAGAGAAAGGGATTAGGTATATGCCCCAAACCGAACGTCTTAGAACTGAAAAATTTTCAAAAATGTTCAGCATTTTTATATCTGCCATAAGACATGAATTTTCAAATTCTCTTGGAACTATCCAGTGCTTCCTTTTTAGAAACCATCCAGATAATTATGACAAATTTGAAAGAATCTACCGCAGTCTGGAAAGAATAAAACTTCTTGAATCTTTTGTCAATCCGGATAAGGGATTATGGTTTGCTGAAATTCAAAAGTTTTTTTCTGATTCTGAAATCAGTTCTCTTGGAGTGCATTCCTCTTGCGGACCGGACCCAAAAGTATACTGGGCGGATGGAGAGAAGGTAAGGAAATTTGTTTCAAGTGAAACCACTGAACTGATGGCGGGCCTATATGCTCTCCGGGAGTTTTTGTACCAAACCGGCAACAAAGACAAAAAAATAAGTGGAGTACTTGATTTGGGATTTGAGATAGCCACACTTCTTTTTGATTTAAGCATGGACTCTCCTTTTGACTGCCGGTTGCGTCCGGTTACAATCTTCTCTGCAGACTCTTCAGGTTCTTTAAGTTTTGACGGCACTTTAAAACTGGTGCTGCTTCCGGATATAGAAATATCTCTAAATCCGGAAGGAATGGAAAAAGAAAGACTGGATGTATTGTCCCATCCCGTATTTTTTAGATTAATCCTCCATAATATACTGACAAATGCAAGGGAATCTGCAGAGATAAAGAAGGTAAAACCCTGTGTTGAAATAGATGTATCCGAGGACAGCCAGTATGCAGTTCTTGAGTTTAAGGACAACGGAAACGGAATGCCCGAAGATGTTATGGGTGCACTTAATTCCGGAAAGAGGATAACTACTAAAAACGTTCCAGGTTTTCACGGAGCGGGATTTCATTACTGCAGACAGCTTGCAGGGACAATGGGCGGAAGTTTGTATGTCAGAGAAAGCAAACCAGGCGAGGGAACCACGGTTGTCCTTGAACTGAAGCTTGCTTAGTTTTTTTTAATTTAATGGTTGTAATTTCTTTAATGGAAACAAAACAGCTTGCGGTAATTTTCATATTTGTCCTTGTAATTTTAACCTGCCTTCTGTATGAAAACAACCGTATAAATACAGAACTTAAACAGACCATTCTGGAACTTAATCAGAAAGTGGATGAACTTAATCTCGCAAACCAGCAGATTACCCAGCTTAATACTGAACTCCGGAAAAAGAACACGGAGCTTACAAATACCCAGACGCTCCTTCTCCAGACAATAGAACAGCTCAACAGCACAGAGACAACACTGTCCCAAACTGAAGAGGAATTAAACAGCACAAAAGAACAGCTTGATGAAACAAAAACTATGCTTGATGAAACAAAAGATGATTTTACTTCCCTTAAAAACGAAATAAATGAAATGCAGGAATCAATAGATTCATCCATACAGTGGTTTAAAGACAATTCTGAACTTCCAAGTTCTTCAATTCTGCTTTTTACGAGGGAAGTGCGGGATGGATGCATTGAAGGGGAAACGCTTAATCTGGGCTGTGTGCCCCACGTAATGAATCTTAAGCTTGATTTCACATACAAAACTGAATATCCCGATAAATTATATTCAATCAAAGAAATGATGGAGAATGAAGGCGGGGACTGCGAGGATTATTCCCTTTTCCTGAAAGCATTTCTCAATACGATGAAAGAAAGGTATGAAACCCTGAAGCTTGAAGCCTGGAAATCCGGACCCGGGGAATATATGGTCTACAGCGATGATGATGGAAAATACTGGTATTATGAAGGAAGGCCGTTTAACCTTGGAGACCTGAATGCCCTTAACAGTTATGTAATCTGCTACACTACAGTATATACGGAAGAATTATTTGAAGGGCACTGTATTGTTGCAGTTTCAGAATCCGAAATAACCTCCACAGAAGATATCACTGTTCTGAACAACGCGGAAACGTTTGAGCCCCAGAACGGAAGATATGCGGGGGAGATAGGAGACGATTTTTTAATATGCGAAGAAGGAGAAGAGTTCTGCCAGAATGATTTAAACAAAATCAGCTTTGTAATCTCGGACAATGACCTGTATTATTTTGAAAACGGACAGTGGAACAGCTATGAGAGATACAAAAAATCCCTTTCTTATATGGCTGATAACATAGAAAAAATAATAAATGAAAAATTTACTTGAGTTTTTTTGATATTGAGTCCATATCTTTTTCTATGAGTTCCAGAGCCCTCACAATCAAATCCTTAGGCCTCATCTGGAAGAAACTTTCAACCTTGAAAACTATGTCCCCGTTATTTTTTAACTCATATGAGGCAGTACCCGCCTGAAACTTTGCGTGTGTTTTTCCGTTTCCAAGAATTATTTTTGCTTCCAGCCTTACTGACTCATCTTCGCCGAGAGTAATTATCGGAATGTCCGGAACTGCAATGCTCGCGCCTTCAGATTTTAAATCGCCGGAATAAACCTTTTTTGGCCCCCTCTCATCCAAAATTACTGTAAGTTCCGCGCTTTTTGCAGTAGATTTGGGTGTGGATACCGGAATCAGCCCGAGCCTGTGCGAAACATATTCATCAAAAAATGCAGAGCTGTTCTCATAAAAAACAACACCGTCTATTGCAAGCACAGGTACGCTGGAAATAATATACCTTCTCAAAAGATTTGCGAACTTGAGGTCTGTTCCCTTAAGGGTGAGCTCAAGAACGTTCTCTTTTTTTTCCTCAACATTAGTTATTGAAACTGTCATTATACACGCCTCCCTCTTCTTCCGCCTTTTCTTTTCATAGAATCAGTGGGGAGCGGAGTAACATCCTCAATTCTCATTATCCTTACGCCCATTCTTGCGCATGTCCTTACAACTGACTGTGCACCGGAAGCAGGTGTTTTTGATTTGTTTCCCCCTGGCCCCCTTATTTTAATATAAACATGGGTTATCCCTTTTTCTTTTATATCGCTGACAACTTTATTTGTCGCCTGCATAGCCGCATAAGGCCTTCCTTCTTCTCTGTGAGCCTTGACCATCATTCCTCCGGAAGCCCAGCTTAATGTTTCCGCACCTGTGAGGTCGGTTGCAGTTATAATTGTATCATTCTTGGAAGAGAACACATTAAGGACGGCGATTCTCTGTTTTCTCGGCTTTTTCGTTTCTTTTGCTTCTTCTGCTTTTTCCTCCTCTTTCGGAGCTGCTTTTTCCTCCTTTGGTTTCTCTGCTTTCTTCTCTTCTTTTACTTCAGTTTTTTCCTTTGCCATAATTATTCACCTGCAGGTTCCGCTACTTTAACCGGTTCTTCGGTTTTTTCTGCGGAAGCTTCTTCCGTTTTTGTCCTGTCCTGAAGATTAATCGGCTTGTAATACCCTATTTTTACATCTTCTTCTTTTGTAACCATATGCCCTGGAGAAGTTACTTTCCTCCCGTTTATGGATATGTATCCGTGGGTTATGAGCTGCCTTGACTGGCTCATTGTTTTTGCAAGCCCTTTTTTAAGAACTCTTGTCTGAAACCGTCTTTCCAGAACTGCTCTGACCTCAAGTGAAAGAATATCATCGAGAGACGCCCCTTTTTCAAGAATTCCGTATTTGCTGAGTCTTGCCATAATTTTTTCAACATCTCCTGCCCTTTCTTCTTCAAGAACTGAAAGAAGTCTTCTTGCTTCTCTTCTGTATTTCTTGAGTTCTGCAGCTGCAATCCACACTTCCCGGGTGTTCTTCAGGCCGTATTCTCTTTTGAGTGCGCTTTCCTCTTCTATCCTTGATTTTTCCCAAAGCTTCTTTGGTCTTTCATATTTATTCTTAAAATGTCTCGGGTCTCCCATAACCATCCCTCATTATTTCTTGGCTTCCTTTTTTTCTGATCCGCCTTTCTGCGGTTGCTGGGCCTTTCTTACTACTCCCATTGCAGCTCCGCCTCTTCCTGTGTTCTTTGTGCGCTGTCCTCTTACTTTTTGTCCGTATGCATGCCTGAATCCTTTCCAGGTATAAAGTTTCTTTTCTTTTTCTACGTCCTGCCTTACTGCAAAAATCAAGTCGTTTGTTATTACATGCCTGTTTTCTCCCGTGGTGGGGTCTGTCCTTCTGTTTAAAAGATAAGCCGGGACATATTTTTGGATATTAAGAAGAATATCATCTATTTTTCCAATCTGTTCGTCTGTTAGCTCCCCAGCAAGAATATTCACATTTAGATTTAATTTTTGTATAACAACGCCGTTTATCGCATTGCTTACTGAATGGCTGATTCCCTTTACCTTCATAAGCGCCTTAAGAAGAGGCGTTTCACCGGTAACATCCTTTCCGGCTATTCTTACAATTCCTCTGAGCCCTTCTCTTACTTCCTTTCTCTTTTTTGGAGCTGCCGTCTTTTCCTTTTCTTCTTTTTTTGGTTTTTTCTCCTTTTTTGGAGCTTTTCCTTTCTTAGCCATTATAACACCATAAATAACCCTATACTATAGAAATATAGTTGATTTTATGAATATGAAAAATTCTATTTATAAAGGTTTCGAATTCAACAATGTTAGTGAACCTTGAAAAATCTGAAATTGCAGTTTTGATTATAGTCTTTATTTCATTTATAACTGGCTGGTATTTTTATCCTTCTTTTCCTGAGCAGATGGCATCCCACTGGAATGCCCAGGGGAATGTGGACGGCTACACCGCCAAACTGCCGGGGTTATTCCTTTTTCCTCTGATGATGTTTGCATGTGCGCTTTTATTTATTGCAGTACCCAGAATTGACCCTCTAAAGGCAAATATCTTTCAGTTCCGGAAATATTATAACGGGTTGATTATTATTCTGGCTTTATTCCTGTTCTTAATCTACATCCAGACTCTTCTTTGGAATCTGGGGACAGAGATAAGCCCGAATATTACCCTTCCCGTTGGAATTGGATTTCTTTTCTTTTATACCGGAATATTATGTGATAATGCAAAAAGGAACT
>JAFGQX010000020.1 GCA_016935455.1 Microcaldota archaeon | reverse complement strand
GGGTCATACGGAATGGCTACCTGCCGGAGAAGAATTCATTTGGGGTCGGACCACGCTATCACATTGATATATCAAAGTAACTGTTCAAAAAATAGGTGTTTTTTGACCTTAAAGTGCCCTTTTCATGGCCAAAAACATCGCTTTTAGAACTCTGTCCTTACAATAGTTATTTTCAAAACCTACCTGTCAACTTCCTCACTATTTCCTCAGCTGCGCTGATCAACTCGCTTTCTGAGCGTATGGTGTGTTGAACAAGGTTTAATAAAGAATTTCAACTACGTATTAAATATCTCCATGCCGGTAAAACCTCTATAGTTCTCCCCTTCTCTTCCAGTATGGTTTCTTCCTCCATAGTAATAATTTTTGATTTTTTTATATTCAACTCCTCCATAGCCTGCATAAGTGCTGAAATTTCGCGTTTTCTGGTTGCAGAATCTTTTAGAGAAAAGCAAACCTGAGCGAGCTGTTTTTCCCCTTTACTGTCCAGCCATACAAAATCAACTTCCTGCCCTTTGTGTGTCCTGTAATAATAAATGTCTTCCGTTTGATGTCTCAGATGGATAAATACTATGTTTTCAAGTAGATGGCCTTTGTTAGCCATTATTCCTGGCACAACTGAGGTCACCATAGAGTGATCGACACAATATATCTTTTTCGTATTCACATTCTGTTTTGAAATGGAGGGGCTAAACATTTTTAAGGAAAACAGAAAATAAGCGTCCTCAAACCAAATGAGACATGATGAAACAAAATCTTTACTCACTTTATGATCAAGAGATTTCAGATACTCGGTAATGCGGTTAATTGAGTACATAGATCCCACTGAACCGATTAGCCGGTAACCTGCGTTCATAACCGCTTGAGGATGGATTGCATTAAATCTTTCAATAATATCCCTGTGGAGAATCGTTTTGTAGTATTCCTGATGCATCATTATTCGAATTTTATCTTTTACATTCCGCACCTCGGGAAATCCTCCTTTGAGAAAATACTCATAAAAACATTTTTTTATCATGAGTCTGTTCTTTGACGTCAGTTTTTTGAAGTCTACTTTTTTATAAGCAAGAAATTCTCTAAATGAAAAAGGAAACAGTTCCCATACCAGTGAGCGACCACGCATCTGCGTCGCAATTTCTTTTGAAAGCATCTTAGCCGAGGAACCGGAAATAAAAACACTGCATTGTTCAGTTCTTAAAATCCGGTCAATGAACGGTTCCCAGTTCTTTGTTTCCTGTATTTCATCAAAAAAGCAATAAATTTCTTCAGTTCCCTTCTTTTCAGGATACTGTGAGTAATATGCCTCCGTAATTAAGGAAGGATTACCATGTTTAAGTTCTGTTAAACGGTCATCAAAAAAATTCAGATACAAAATGTTTTCACGTTTAACTCCCCGGCGCTCAAGATCACTCATAATTTGATAAAGCAGGGTTGATTTTCCACAACGCCTGACACCGATACACACAAAGGCCTTACCCTTCACAATCTTATAGTTGAGGGCTCGTTTTATTCCCGTATTCAGTTTTTCGCTTTGGTGATCAAGAATTATCTCTTTTATTACTTCCTGCACACCACTATTCCTTAATTGGATAGATAAATAATCAATATTATAAAATATTGGTTATTATAATTACCACTTTATAATACAATTGTCAAGATACTTTACTGTTTTCCTGCCAACTTCCTCGCTACTTCTTTAGTCGTTGCAATTAATTCACCCTCTGATGTGCACCTGCCTGACACTCTCTTAAAAACCCCAGTTTGAGCCTTAGAACGCTTTGAGCAGTAACTCATGGAAAGGAAGAAAAAATAACTTAGTTTTGTCAATTACAAGAGTCTTTTTTAAATTAAGATTTATGACGTACGCCTCGGATGGGTTATACTTCTCAATAAAGTTATGTAGGGAACGTGTAATTTCTTCTTTTTTAAAAGATTTAAACTTGACTTCTATGGGAGTGATTCTTCTGCCGCTTTCCAAGATGAAATCCACTTCTGCCTTGTCCTGTGTGCGCCAGAAATGTAGTTTCGTCGAGCTAAGAGCTGTTCGCGCTCTGAGCAATAAAAAAACAAAATTTTCAAAAAGAAAACCGAGTTCTGAAGGGCCAGGCACTTGCCCGAAAATACCCAGTGAATAATTTCTAAGACCCAGGTCCCAAAAGTAGGGAACAGGTGATTTCGTAATCTCTTTTCTAATATTTCGAGCATAAGGAGAAACCAGTTCTAAGAGAAATATTTTTTGAGCGTACCACAAATATTTCTTTAGCGTCAGGTGTGAAATACTCAGAGCAGATGACAACTCAGAATAATTTATGAGACTTCCTATTTGACCTGAGAGGAGCTTAATGAGAGAGTTGAATGCCTCTGTTTTCTCAACTTTTAAAAGATAGGCTATATCCTTTTCCAGAACACTGCGATAAATCTCATCCATTAGCTTATTTTTTTCATTGCGCTCTGACGCGAGCACTACCTGTGGATATCCACCAAAATTCATGTACTCCGTTAAGAGTTGACTAGCTTTATCTTTTTCTATTTCAAAAAAATTTGATAGAGTGTTCCTGTACTTATAATCAGTTTTATGATTTACAAATTCTAAAAAAGTTATGGTGGTGAGTTCAAACAAACGCTTTCTACCCATAAGAGATTCGTGAATCTGTTCTTTGAGCTCCAGGCTTCCTGAACCGGACACAATAAATTTATAGGGTAGCTTGAGGTCATAAAGCCCTTTTAGAAAAAGTCCGGCATTTTCTTTTCTCTGGATTTCATCAATAAACACGAAACCTCGTTTTTTACCCAGCTCTAATTCAATCTTTTTAAGAAGCGCCAGTTGCGAATCGAAATGAGGCCTATCCCATTCAATATCAAGATTGAGGTAGAGAGTTCGCTCGCCCTTTTTCCCCAGGTGTTCCTTGAGCAATTCCATCAGGGTAGTTTTACCCGATTGACGAGGCCCTATTATTACGCTGATCTCTTTTTTGGGCAGGTGCTTGACAAGGTCTGCAAATAATGTTCTTTCAATCATAGTTACATTATAACCCGAGAATTATTAAAATCAACTTTAATAATTCTCGCACAATGATACATTTTCATTATTTTTCTGTATTTAGAGAGGGGAATTCCCTTTTTCTATTTTTCGAGGGTGAAAAGTAACCATTTCCTTTTTTTTGAAACT
>JAFGQX010000002.1 GCA_016935455.1 Microcaldota archaeon | reverse complement strand
CTTACAACGGGCGACCATATGATTATATTTGAAATTTGGTGCAGAAGCTCAGAAACCCTGAATACTCTCCTGAAAAAAATAGAAAAATTTGAAGGGGTTTCGCGAATATGCCCGGCAATATTCTTGAGAAGAGTTGAGTGATTTATTTAGATACTTTATATCCCACCAACCCCACAGCCAGCAGTCCCAGCCCGTACAATATAATCTCAAAAGGCATTGTAAACAGCATTGCAAATGAAGAAACTGCTCCAAGTACCGGCAGTGCAATTGAAGGAACCTTAAACTTCCTTTTCATTTTTGGTTTTTTATGCCTCAGCCAGATCAAAGATAGATTCACAATCACAAAAGCCATAAATATCGTAAAATCAGTCAGGTATGCAATTTTTTCTATTCCCCCAAAAAGAAGAAATACCATTGCAGCCAGGGTGACAATTATAATCGCAAACCACGGTGTTTTCTTTTCCTTATGAACCTTTGAAATCAAGGGAATTGAGGGATTCCCCTCCCCTATTCCATACAAAATCCTTGATGTTGCACACTGCATCATCAGAACAGTATTTGCAGTTGCAAAAAGTGCAATCACTGCAAGGATTATGCCTGTTTCAGCCCCGAATGCTTTTGCAGCAACATCTGCAAGAGGTGATTCTGAAGCTCCAAGAACCTCGGGACTTAGAACACTTATTGCAGAAACTGCAACAACCGCATAAAGGAGAGAGGTAATCAATATTGCAAGTACAATTGCTTTGGGCATTGTTTCGTGGGGTTTTTTTGTTTCCTCTGCCATCCTTGACATCTCTTCAAATCCCAAATATGCAAAGAAAACTAGGGCAGCACCGCTCAGCACACCTCCGAAATCTTCCACTTCAAAATAATTGATTGAACCCAAATAAGGAAGTGCAAAAATGATTATCAAAATCAGTCCTCCCGCTTCAATCAAAGTTCCAATTATTGCGGCATTTGCAGTTTCTCTTATTCCGTAGAACAAAATCAAAGAAACAGCAAGTATGAGTCCTCCTGCCCCGTACAGCAGAGGTATTCCTGTTAGTCCAAAGAGATATCCCCCGAATCCAAGAGAAACTGCGGCCGCCCCTATTACTCCTCCAATAGAGACAAGCCAGCCTATAAGGAATGCCATTCTTTTTCCAAATGCTTTATTCGTATACACATATTCGGCTCCGGCTTTCGGAAACATTGAACTCAATTCAGCATAACTGAGACCAGTTAGTGCGGCAATCCCCGCCGCAATTAAAAATGAAATCCATACACCAGTTCCGGCAATTGCAGCTGCCTTTCCTATAAGTGCATATATCCCCGCCCCGAGAATAATCCCTATCCCAGTCAGCGTAACAGCACCAAGTCCAAGCTCTCGCTTAAGCTTTATTTTTGGCATACTGTTAAAATTAATGTTAGAAATATAAACTTATCTTATCCTTAATTATAATGCTCAGCCAGAGGGAGGCTGGCACAGGGGGAGTTATGGAAATTGAGATTATACCTGCTATATTAGTTAAAAAACGAGATGACCTTCTCAGCAGAATAACAGCAGTATCCCCGCATGTCTCTTCTGTTCAGATTGACCTTATGGACGGCAGATTTGTTCAAAATACCACTATCTGGCCTGATGCACTTGAGCCCCTTCCAAAAAATCTTAATTATGAACTCCACTGGATGGTTTCCGACCCTAAAAAATGGATCGAGATGGTTCCGGGAAATTACCTCCATACTGTCCACATTGAATCCACAGATAATTTTGGAGAATTATTGGACATCGCAAAAAACCAGGGTGGGAAAATGGGAATTGCATTTAATCCGCCAACGCCAGTTGAAAAACTCCTTCCCTATGCAGATAAATGCGAAAGAATCCTTGCATTGACTGTTAATCCGGGTTTTTCCCAGCAGTCTTATATCCCGGATGTGGAAGCGAAAATTTCCCACCTCCGTTCTCTTTTCCCGGATAAGGATATTGAAGTTGACGGGGGGATTAATCCAGAAACAATAATAAGGGCTGCAAAAGCAGGCGCAAACAAGCTTTCTGCAGCTTCTGCAATATTTAACGCTTCAGATATCAAAAACGCCATCTCGCTCCTGAGAGACGGTGCGGAAAGAGGTTTTAGAAAATGAGAGACAAAAAACAGAAAATAAACAGCGTAAAAAAGCTTAAGCTAATCGCCAATATGATAAGGCAGGATGTAGTAAAAATGCTCAGAGATGCAGGCTCCGGGCACTCAGCAGGTTCCATAGGACTTGCGGATATATTCACCGCGCTTTACTTCAACGTACTTTACCATGATCCCCGGGATCCAGAATGGAACGAAAGAGACCGTTTTGTTCTTTCAAACGGGCATGTATGTCCTGTTTTGTATGCTGCAATGGCTGAAGCAGGCTATTTTCCAAAAGATGAATTATTCACCCTGAGAAAAGTCGGAACAAGACTTCAGGGGCACCCACACAGAACTTCCCTCCCCGGAATAGAAAATTCCTCAGGACCTCTGGGACAGGGCCTTTCCATCGCAGCAGGCATGGCTCTTGTTGCAAAAAAAGAAATGAAAAGATGGAGGGTTTATGCTGTTATGTCTGATGGTGAGCATAATGAAGGACAGACGTGGGAAGCTGCGATGTTCGCATCAAAATTCCGGCTTGGCAACCTTACAGTTTTAATAGACAGAAACAATATTCAGATAGACGGATATACTGAAGATGTGATGCCTCTTGAGCCTTTTGAAGAAAAATACCGGGCTTTTGGATGGCATGTGATTCATGTTGACGGACATAATATTAAGCAGATAATTGATGCATGCGAGGAAAGCAAGGCAATTTATGAGAGGCCCACAGTAATTATCGCACACACAATCCCCGGAAAAGGAATCCCGTTTATGGAATCTCTGACCGAATGGCACGGCAAACCGCCTACAAAAGAACAGGCAGAAAAAGCAATTGAGATACTTGAAATGGAAAAAAACAGCATAGAGGAGGAGCAGTGATAGTATGAAAATCAACAAAAATATGAATCTTGCAGAGCCTCTTTTTGGTGATCTGGAGAAAGCCCCTTCAAGAGATGGCTTTGGAAATGCCCTTGCAGAACTTGGAGAAAAGGATCCTGATTTGTGGGTAGTTACAGCAGATGTTTCAGAATCTACCAGAACCCATCTTTTCCAGAAAAAATTTCCTGAGAGATTTGTTCAGGTTGGTGTTGCAGAGCAGAATATGGCTGGCGTAGCTGCAGGAATCGCTTCATGCGGCAAGACAGTTTTTTGCTCCGCTTACTGCGTATTCTCTCCCGGAAGAAACTGGGACCAGATAAGGGTATCTGTGTGCTACAATGATGTCCCCGTAAAATTCCATGGTTCCCACAGCGGTCTTACTGTTGGCCCGGATGGAGCATCCCATCAGGCACTTGAAGACATTTCTCTTCTAAGGTCTCTCCCCAATATGATTATACTCTCTCCCGCGGATTCCGAAGAAGCAAGAAAGGTAACCAATGCAGTTGCAGGTATCCCTACACCGGCATACATACGAACCTCAAGGGAAAAAATGCCGATATTTACAACTGAAAAAACCCCCTTTGAAATAGGAAAAGCAAATGTCCTCGCCGACGGGGACGATGTTGCGATATTCGCAACAGGAACTCAGGTTTATCAGTCTCTTCTCGCTGCAGAAGAACTCAAAAAAGAAAGAATATCAGCTGCAGTAGTAAATGTACATACAATAAAACCTATTGATGAAGAAGTTATTGTAAAATATGCAAAAAAAACCGGTTTGCTGGTAAGTGTGGAAGAGCACCAAATCTCAGGAGGTCTTGGAAGCGCTGTTTCCGAAGTTTTAACATCCAAGCATCCTGCAAGACTGATAAGACATGGAATGCACGACCAATTCGGGGAATCCGGTTCCGCTTTGGGGCTTCTTAAAAAATACAATTTAGACAAGGACGGAATAAAATCCGTGATTAAAGATGCATTAGGAAAAAGGTGAATTAGATGAAGTTTTTTTTGGATACTGCAGATGTTGATGCTATCAGAAAAGCAAATGAACTGAGGATGGTGGACGGGATAACAACAAACCCCACGCTTATAATGAAATCCGGAAAAAATCACAGGGAAGTGATAGGAGAAATTTCAAAAATTATAAAAGGTCCGATAAGTGTGGAAGGTGTCGGCCTTACTTTTGATGAAATGGTTTCCGAAGCAGAGAATTTTGTAGACTGGATACCTAATGCAGTAATTAAGGTTCCTATGACTAAAGAGGGTCTTAGAACCGCATCACACCTTGAATCCAGAGGGATACCCGTAAATGTAACCCTTGTTTTTTCTCCGTCTCAGGCTCTTCTTGCCGCAAAAACCGGAGCATCGTATGTTTCCCCCTTTGTTGGAAGACTTGACGACATCGGCCAGAATGGGATGAAAGTAGTTGATGATATCGTCAGGATATTCAGCAATTACAAATTCAAAACAGAAGTTATAGTTGCTTCAGTAAGGTCCGTCTCCCACGTTGTTGAGGCTGCAAAAATTGGGGCCCACATAGCCACAATCCCCCCGAAAATCTATGAAGAAATGTGGAACCATGAATTGACCGATAAGGGAATAAAAAAATTCCTTGATGACTACAAAAAATCAAAAGCCTAACATTTCTCTAATGTTGCCTGTACATAATCATTACACACAACATATCCCTTGACTATTTTATTCACCTTAATGCACACGCCGTCAAGAACTTTTGTTTCTCCTTCTTTTATTTCAAATGATTCTGTGCATGCAAAGTCCCTGCAGAATATGGCTGCATATCCCACCCCCTTAACCTGGATACTTGTGAATTTATAGCCGTAAACCTCAGAGATTGTTTTGTTTGTTCCGCATCCTTTATACCTAAAATTCACTTCTCCCAGAGGACCGGCATACCCCCCGTTTTCCTTTTCTTCAGCTTCTTCAGAAACAGAAGTTAAATTCTCTTCAGCCTTTTCAATTATTTCCTCAACTTTGTATGTTGTTGTAGTTTTTTCTGTTTCTTTAATTTGCTCCTGCTGTTCCTGCACAAGTTGTATGCATCCGAATAAGAATACGAAAACAAGAAGCAAGGAAATGAATTTTCTCATAGATGTAATTTTTTCGTTAATATTTATAAATGCTCAGCAATTATAGCAAAACACATTCATCTCGTTAAGCACTCTCTGGGCTTTCTTTGTATTTCCGACTTCCGCAAGGTAGAGCGAATCCTCATTGTCAGTTGAAATGAGTTTTAGTGCTCCAACCCGCGCTCCACAGTTCTGCATTTTTCCCTTAAGTTCATCAATATTTTTTTCTTTGCCTATTTTGAACACTATTGTTTTTTCTCCTGTAACATCATATCCGCTTTTTTCCAGCATCTTCCTTGCCTTTTCATTGTCCTTTATCTCAAGGGATATTATTGCCTGTTCTCCGACAACGCCGGCATTTACCCCTTCTATATATATCTTTGACTTTCCCAGTATATAAGATATGTCTGCAAGAAGTCCCATTCTATCTTTTGCCATTATTGTAACTGCCCGCATAATTTAATTATATTTGGTGTATATTTTATACTTTTTTGATGTTTTTATGTTATTTTGAACAAAAAATATTTATTCTTAATGTTACTTTTAAACATTATAATGTTTGAAAGAAACAAAATCCATTCGTTAGGTTTTTAATTACTTATACAAAAATTCTCAGTATGCAGGAATACATCTCTATAATTATCTCCTACCTGGATAATTACTCATACTTAACGGGAGGAAACAAACTGCTTTTTTCGCTTGTAATTCTCCTTGCTTCTTTTATATCCGCATGGATTATTGCATTCTTTTTGAAAGAGCTGTTTGCAAGGGTTGCAAAAAAAACAAAAAGCGAATTTGACGACAAACTTCTTGAGGCTCTTGAAAGACCGGTATTCAGACTGATTGTCCTGGCAGGAGTTATGCTTTCCCTCCAGTACGTCGGTCTTTCAGAATCAGTAATCCAAACCACCAACCAGCTTTTTGCAACGGCATTTATTTTGATACTTGTATTCCTCGGGCTTGATGTTTCCAATGTATTCTATGAATACGGGGTCAAAAAAATAGCCGCAAAAACAGAGTCTTCCCTTGATGATGAAATAATTCCGATAGCCCAAAGAACAACCGGCGTAGTCATCTGGATTTTCGGCATAATCTTTATTTTGGGAATATGGGGAATAGATGTAACACCTGTAATTGCGGGACTTGGAATCGCAGGACTAGCCCTTTCATTCGCAGTCAAGGACAGCCTTGCCAATATATTCGGCGGTATTTCAATTATTCTTGACAGGACCTTTAAGGTCGGAGACAAGGTATCCCTTGACAGCGGAGAAATCGGAACGATCGCCGACGTAGGTCTTCGAAGTACAAGGCTGAGAACCTACGACAATGAAATAATCATAATTCCGAATGCAATACTTGCAAATTCCAAAATTAAAAATTACGTCCAGCCGGATACATCCGTAAGGGTTGTTGTCGACTTCGGCGTTGAATACGGTTCCGACCCCGAGAAAGTAAAAAAAGTTATTCTTGAAACAATTTCCAAAATAAGCGGAATATCCAAAGAACCCGTTCCGCAGGTTCTTTTTACCGAGATGGGGGATTCTGCCCTTAAATTCAGTGCAAGATTCTGGATTCCGGACTACAATGAAGCATATTCTAAAAAAATAGAGGCAGTTCAGCTTATCCACGACACGCTTAAAAAATCCAAAATCGGAATTCCGTTCCCGACAACTACTGTCTATCTCAAAAAATAACCTTTTATTTTTTTATGCATGTTATATCTCATATGGAAGCAAGAACAGCAGTGATTACTGGCTTTGGAATAAACTCTGAATATGAAACCCACGAGGCTGTAAAAATGGCCGGCGGTTATCCCGACTATGTGCATCTTAACCACCTTATTAAATATCCCTCCCTTCTTGACACATATAATTTTGTTGTATTCCCCGGAGGTTTTTCATTCGCCGACCACCTGGGTTCTGCAAAAGTTCTCTCAAACAAGATTTTTTATAAACTTAATGACTCAGTCCAGCGGTTTATCAAAGAAGGAAAACTCATACTTGGCATATGCAACGGTTTTCAGGTTCTTGTAAAGATGGGGATTCTGCCTTATCCTACTTTTGAGCAGAAAGTTACCCTTACTCTGAATGAATCTGGAAAGTTTGAAGACAGGTGGGTTCATCTTAAGGCAAATAAAAATTCCCCCTGCGTGTTTACAAAAGGAATAGACTTCATAGACCTCCCGGTAAGGCACGGAGAGGGCAAATTCGTCTGCAAGGATGAAGAGATTGTTCTTAACCTTATAAACAACAATCTTATTGCTCTCCAGTATGTTGATGAAAATGCACAGCTTGCAGGTTATCCATACAACCCCAACGGTTCAATCCACAATATTGCTGGCATATGCGATGCAACAGGAAGAATTATGGGTCTGATGCCCCATCCGGAATGTTATCTTCATAAGACCAACCACCCCCTTTGGACAAGATTCGGCGAGATAAAGCCATTCGGGGTCAAGCTCTTTGAAAATGCAGTCAATTATATTAATTCCAATTTATGACGTAATCCATTTTGGCATTAGTCGGAATATATTTAAACAATTCGCACGTTAATCAATTATGAATAAGCTTAAAACTGAAATAGCTGGAGAGATATCCCTATCCTCAGACCCCGGTTCCACTATGCGGAAATGGAGAGAGATATTCGACATATCCCAGGTTGAACTTTCAAGACATCTGAGCATCTCCGTTTCAACAATAAGCGATTATGAAGGCAACAGGAGAAAATCTCCGGGAACAAGTGTGGTTAAAAGGTTTGTAAATTCATTGTTTGATATTGATATCCAAAAAGGAGGGTTTATTACAAAAAAACTTAAGGAAAGCGAACGCTCCACAGAAGAGTTTTTTGAGCTTCACGAATTTGCAAGAACTTTAACCCTTTCAGATTTTGTTACTTTAATAGAGGGGAAAGTAATATCCAACAAAGATATTGTGGACTCAAAAAAAGTTTATGGGTATACGCTTATTGATTCAATCAAAACAATACTTGAGATGCCCTTTTCATTCTTCAATACGCTTTACGGAAATATAAATGAAAGGGTATTCCTGTTCACCGGCGTTTCAACAGGAAGAAGCCCACTGGTGGTGGTGAGAGTATCCCCTTCAAAACCTTCCGCCGTAGTTCTCCACGGCATACAAAAAGTTGACAAACTTGCTCTTAAAATCTCAGAAAGAGAAAGAATTCCGGTAATTGTTACGCAGATGCCGATAAATAAAATAAAAGAGAAATTAAATTCTCTTTAATCTCTTTTAATAACCAGGAAATAACCTATCATTAAAATGATTATTACTGCAATTGAACCTCCGACTATGAGCAGTGTGTTGTCCTGAACCGGCATTTCTTCAGCAATTTCCGCTTCTACAACTGTTTCTTCCTTGATTATCTCAACCTGCTTTGGTTCTTCAGGCATTTCTTCAACTTCCAGAGCCGGTTCTTCAACTTCAGCAGGTTCCTCCTGGACTGGCTGAACTTCTTCATCTGATATTTCTTCAGCAGGAACCACTTCCTCACACACCTCATAATTAAAATATGCATATTTCGGAGGATAGCCCGCTTTTGTTGCAATTATTTTATACTTTCCATCAGCAACCATTTGGTAAACGGCTTCCCCTTTATAATCCGTTTCCGCATCCCCTATCTTTTGATAAGTGGGTTCTTCCCTTATCAGCAGTATATCCGTTCTCTCAATTGAGGTGTCAGCAAAAGTTGTGGTGATTACTAATTCATCCCCCGGGCAGACTCTTTCAACCTTCAAGTGAATTGTTTTTCCTACCTGCGGTTCAGTGTCCAGTTCCAGCTGGGTTACAGTCGCAAAAACAAGGCTCAGCACAACCAAACTGAGAACCATAAGCTCGTGTCTCATAATTACCATTCACAATATAATTTTAAATAATTTTTCAGTCTATTTCTCCTATGCCCAAAAAATCCCCAAAATACATATTTATCACCGGTTCCATTATGTCCGGCCTTGGAAAGGGAATACTGGCAGCTTCGCTGTCCAAACTTCTTCAGATGAGAGGATACTCAGTAATCCCAATTAAATTCGACGGTTATCTAAATGTGGACTGCGGAACAATGAACCCCTTCAGGCACGGAGAAGTCTTTGTCCTTGATGACGGAACGGAGGTTGATATGGATTTCGGAACCTATGAAAGATTCCTCAATATCTCCCTTGACACCTCTTCATCAATAACTGGGGGGAAGCTGTTCCAGAAAATAATAACCAAGGAAAGAAGAGGGGATTACCTTGGGAGGGATGTCCAGTTTATACCTCATCTTGCAAATGAAATAAAATCCTGGATTAGAGGAGTATGGGAATCAAAAGATGCAGACATCGTCCTTGTTGAAGTCGGAGGGACAGTTGGTGATTTTGAAAATGGATATTTCATTGAAGCATTAAGGCAGATGTATTATGAAAATCCGGAATCAATATTTATCCAGCTTACATACGTACCCAGTTTATCTCCCGGAGAGCAGAAAACAAAACCCACCCAGCATGCAAACCGACTCCTTCAGTCAATGGGAATAAAGCCAGATATGATTGTATGCCGTGAGGATGAAAAACTTTCCAAAGAAGCAAAAGAGAAGATATCCATGTACTGCAATGTTCCTTTTGAAAATGTTTTTGACGACCCTCTCGTTGACACCGTTTACGAGCTTCCGCTCGTACTTGAAAAACAGAATATTTATCTTCCAATTGCAGAAAAGCTGAAACTGGACAAGCATAAAGACGCCAACGTTAAAGACTGGAAAAAAATTGTCGACAACATCAAATCATCCTCAAAAGACCTCGTAAGAATAGCAGTAGTCGGGAAATATACTGCAGTAAAAGACGCATATGTGAGCATAAAAGAAGCATTGATTCATTCCTCTGCAGACCAGAAAGTAGGGGTAATTCTTGACTGGGTCGAAGCAGCTGACCTTGAGGACTCCGAAAAGTCCAAGAAAATAAATCTTGAAAAGTACGACGGTATAATTGTTCCTGGGGGATTTGGAAAAAGAGGAATAGAAGGAAAAATAAATGCAATTAAATTTGCAAGAGAAAACAAAATTCCTTACCTTGGCCTCTGCCTTGGAATGCAGCTTATGGTAATTGAATACGCAAGAAATGTCTGCGGTCTGAAGAATGCAAATTCAGCAGAGTTTGACAAAAACACCCCGGACCCAGTTATTTATATTCTCCCCGAGCAGATGCAGATAACTGAGAAAGGCGGAACAATGAGGCTTGGCGCCTATGATGCAGACCTGAAAAAAGACACCGTCTCCCATAAAGCATACAACGAGAGAGTAATATCTGAAAGGCATAGACACAGATATGAAGTAAATCCAGACTACATCCGGAAATTTGAAGAAAACAGCCTTGTTATCTCGGGTGTCCATCCAAAAAACAACATTGTTGAAATAGTTGAATGGTCCAAAGATAAATTCGGATTCGGTGTCGCAACACAGGCGCACATTGAACTCAAATCCCGCCTTGAGAAACCTGCTCCGATTTTTGTAGAATTTATGAAAGCTGCGAAAGAAAGACTCAGCTCACGTTCACTTTGACATATGCCTGAGCTCAGACCACTTTCCGGTAAAAAAGAATCCCCATGCATCCGATAGGAGAGCATATATATAACTTCCAAGGTGTTTTGCTTTTATTTTTGCCATCTCCGTCTTTGAGCCTTTTGGTTCCTTTCTCCTTGCTTTTGAAACAGTTAGTTTTCCCATCTCAGTATCGCAGAATAATTCGGCACCCAGTTTAACTTCCCCCCTGCAGATACCCTTTACAATCTCTGGGCATGAAGGTTTTCTTCCTTCCCTCTTTATTTTCTCTCTTATTTTTTCCGAAAGAATCAGTTTTGTATACCCTGCTCCAAAACCATCCCCCCCAGTTTCATACCTTTCTTTTTCTCCCCCAAAAGAGAGGGTTATGTGTTCATCAGATTCATAGAATCTGTTCATTCCAGAACGTTCCGCATAATTTTTTGATACAAACCAGTTTCCCGTGTTTGCATTTACGATCATTCTTCCGCCCTTTGCTTCTCTGACCGCATTTTTAATCAGCTGGTGAATCCATGTTTTAGAACTTATTGGAAGAGGAACATCGCTTATTGAGTTATTGTATGCGGCCATTCCATTATTTTTCATTAAAGTATCAACTGCTTCTTGAGGTTCAATTACAGGTGTATCTTTTTCTCCCATAAGAGTCATTTTCCTGTTCACAAGCGTTGCAGTGAGAAGTCCTGTAATAAAAATAGGCAGATTCTCATCCTCCATATTAACAGAATGTGCGGAAAATATTGCCAGTTCCCCAATTTTCTGAAGGTCCCTTAAATTTTCAAACATCTCCCACATGTTCATTCCTACAAAATATGAAGCCATTTTCAAACTGAGGTCTCTTTTATCCAATATCCTTCTCTGGAATATTTTTGCGGCAAGCCCGTTTGCAAAAAGAATTACATGGTGGGGGCCATTCGGGCTGTCCCCTACAGACATAGTTAATTCTGTTGCGGGTATGTATGTCATCCCCAGTTTCTCTGAAATCTCATTAAGCATAATGTACATTCTCATATTTATCCAGTTATGGGGGGTAAATGCCCAGACATCAGTGTGATACAGCATCAGTTTTCTTATTATGTCGTCCATTGAAGATTCCCCGTCATCGTGAATCAAGTCATACTTCTGGAAAAGACTCTTCCCGTGAAAATGCATCTGCATTCTCCAGTCATCTTCCGCTTTTTTCCCCCTGGTTTCTTCAACATCCGCAATAATTTTTTTTAACCCCCCAACAATTTCACTTAAGGTTATGGTATTTCCAAATGAAATTTCATGCCTTCTGTAAAGCTCATTTTTCTTTAGTTTTTTTCCTTCTTCACCTGAAACCGGATTAGTATAAAAAACCTCAAAATTTCCTGCAGGGTTGACCCGTACAAAT
>JAFGQX010000019.1 GCA_016935455.1 Microcaldota archaeon | reverse complement strand
GAAGAATTGATTTGACATCTTTTTTATTAATATTGTATTTCTCAGCAATTTCGGAAATCGAATACCTGCACATATAATTCTGGATTATATCTTTTTTGGTGAACACAGACTGAATTAACTTTAAAAATTTAAAATTAAAATTAGGGACCTCATTTCCGATAGCCTAACAAAACTTAAAACGGAAGGTTGGTAAGAGCATACAAAAGAATAAAATACCTTGCCATTTTCCCGATGGAACAGCTCAAAATAAACTTCAAAACATTCATCCTCAGAGCGCCTGCCACCATCCCTGCGATATCAAAAAATGGGTTCGGAAGAAAAGAAAGCAGGATTATCGCAAAAAAATCATATTTTTTTATCAGTTCTTCATGTTTTTTGTATGTCTTATGGGAATTGACAATTTTAACTATGCCGTTTCCGGCAAAATAACCTGTAAGCTCCCCTATGCCGGAACCTATTCCTGCAAGGACTGCAACTATCACAGGGTTGAGGATAACACCCATAGAAAGAACGACGGCCCAACCTGGAGCAGGTATAATTATTGTTGCAGAGCTTAAAAGAGAGATTAAAAAAACGCCAAGATAGCCAAGTTCGGAGAATTCCAGAATTTGGTCGCTGAAGTGGAGTATCAAGCCGGATATTATGAGCACGGCAATAATCTGCAGAACGGCTTCCCTGTTTAGTTTCATCAATTAATCTAGATGTTTGTTATTTTAATAAACCTATACTCCCTTTTATAATTATGAAAAAAATGAAGTTTATCTCTTCTATAAGAGATTTTACTGCAGAACAATGGTTCAGATTTTCTCTGGGGCTTCAGCTTCTGACAATTGCAAATTTCGGGCTCCTTGTAATCACTGCGGGAGACAAGCTTAAACTTTACACTGGACTGGAATACACAAAAGAACTGCTTATTGCATTTGTTCCGGTTGCATTTGCATTTGCATGGTTTGCAGGATATTTTATGGAAAATATAGCAAAAATCCACCAGGCAAAGGAAGAAGCAGTTTTAAGGAGAAGTCCTGCATGGCAGGAGGCTTACAGGCGGTTTGACAGAATCGAGGAAAAACTTGGGAAAATAGAAAGAAAACTGTAAATTATTTAAGCTGTTGCAGTGATACTTATTAAAGGTGCTATTATGAGGAAATTTATACTTCTGGGAAGTGTTCTGATTACCGCGCTTCTTTTATACGGATGCATAGGCGGATGTGAAACAGACGAAAACTGCCAGAAATGGCAGTACTGCGACCAGGAAACAAAACAGTGTGTTGCTAAGGAAGGATACTGCAGTTCCGACCCGGACTGCAACACAGAGTTATATTTCTGCGATGTTCAGAATCATGTCTGCACATTAAAGCAGGGAAAATGCATCAAGGATTTAGACTGCCCGACATGGCAGAAATGCTCAGCTTCAAATATATGTGTTGCAAAGGTAGGGTATTGTATTAATGATGAAGACTGCCCGGGAGAATATGAGGTATGCAGTCTGGAAACCCACACCTGCGGAGTAAAGGAAGGGTATTGTATGGATGTTTTTGACTGTGAAGGGTGGGAAACATGCGAAGAATCAACCCATATCTGCCAGCCGCTCTCCGGAAGATGCAACCTAAACGAAGAATGCCTGCCCCATCAGGTGTGCGATACCGAAACGCATTACTGCAAAGCAAAAGAAGGATTCTGTGATAATGACGAAGACTGTCCAAAATGGGCGACCTGTGATAAAACAACAAAAAAATGCATATCTCTTCAGGGATACTGCTTAAACGACAATGAATGCTCTTCCTGGGAATACTGCAGCTCCGAAACCCACCAGTGCGAACCGCAGAGAGGAAAATGCAACAGCGATATGGACTGCGAGGAATGGGAGCAATGCGAACTTGAAACAAATACATGCGAAGCGCAGATAGGAAAATGCTCAACAGACAGCGACTGTCCCCCGGGAGAAGTGTGCAATCTCCAGGTCCATCTATGCCAGTAAGATTCTCACCCGCAGGGGTTCCGGCACAGTGCAAGGGCCCAAGTACGCTTGAAGGTGTTGTGTGCTGCCACGAACTCGGGCTTGGGGGGATGGAGGTTCAGTTTGGAAGAGGAGTAAAGGGAAAAGAAGAATATTTTGAAAAAGTGGGGGAAAAATCAAGGGAATTAGATGTGTATCTTTCCTCCCACGCACCTTATTATATAAACATGTGCAACAAAAAAACAAAAAAGAAGAGCATCCGGTGGCTTCTTGATGCAGCAAAAGCAACCCAGCTGATGAACGGAAGAATAACTGTATTTCATCCGGGGGCATATATGGGGATGCCTAAGGAAGAAGCATTCAAAACTGCAGTAATACATCTTAAGGAAGCGTATGCACAGGCAAAGGATGAAGGGATTAAAAAAGTAAAATTTGGTGCCGAAACCGTAGGAAAACTTGCTTCTTTTGGACATCTTGACGAGATTCTTAAGCTTTATAAAGAGGCCCCGAATGTTAAACCAGTTATAGACTGGGCACATCTGCTTGCAACCGGAACAAAACTTAACAAAGAAGCCGATTATCGGGAAGTAATCAAAAAAGTGGAAAAAACAATACCTGACTACTTTAAGGATTTTCATTTTCATTTTTCTGAAATAAATTATACTGAAAAAGGGGAAAGAAATCACCTTGTACTGGGAACAAAAAACAAACCGTCGTACAAGATACTTCTCAAAATCATAAAGGAACATGGATATTCCGGAACTGTTGTCTGTGAAACTCCGGAGATAGACAAAGATGCACTTAAAATGCAGAAGTATTACAAAACATTAAAGTGATTGTTTTGCTTCTTGCCGAAAAACTTGATGAAATATCCGAAAGAATAAGGGAGCTTAAAAAGCAGCTTGAAAAAACAAATAAAAATTACAAAAAAACAATGGACAGAGACTATCTTGATGAAGCCAATAAGATTAAAAAGAAGATAAATATCAAAAGAAAAAAAGCGGAAGAGGAAATATTTGAAAATATAGAAGAGTTCAGGCTTATAAAAAAGCATTTTCCTGACTTTTGCGGGGAACTTTCGGAAGATGAGTATACTGGAAAAATTGTAAAAAAGCTCTGCTGGCTTGCTGAATTCAGGGAATTAACATCTGATGAAGCCATAGAGAAGTTCAATGAGATTAAAATAAAAAGAGGGGAAATCAAAGACCTGAAAGATTTTCTTGGAAAGTGGAGCGGAGAGATAGACTCAAAATCGCTTACTGCAACATGGGAATTTCTTAAAGGGAAAATAAATGGAAAAATGGAGAGGGAAGAGGTTCTTGATATTGCGGACAGAATTGATTCGCAGTATAAAAAAGAAGGCTGGCTTGTGGTTTGCAATCCGCCGTATGCAAAAAGGTATCTTAAAAAATTTCTTGAAAAATGCAGAATATCGAAAGAAGAATTGGACGGTGCAGAAAGAAATTACAAGAAATCAATTGGCAGGGGAACTGTTGCTGAATCTGAAGCAAAAAAGGAATATCTCAGGGCAAAAAGGAGAATGCTGGCAAGAAAAAGAAATGCTGAAAAATTTCTAAGGATAAATCCGTCTCTGCTTGCATCGCTTAAAAAAACATCCGTACTTTTCAGGGAATTTACTCCTTATGAATCAAAAATAATACAAAATATCCCTTTTAGAAAAATAAATGAACAAAAATGGCTGGAGCAGATGAAGGAGCTGCTTGAAGTTTAAGGCAGACAACCGGACCAGGCATCCTTCAGCACTTCAACATCTTCATTTATCATTATGTAATCGTCTTTTCTAAGGATAAACCGCCTGTCTCCTCTAATCCTTCCGATTTTTGCAAACGGAATTCCCTGAAAGAACTTTTCAAATTCTTCTGTTTTCTCCGGTTTTACGCTTACAACAAATCTTCCTGCACTTTCCGAAAAAAGAATTGCATCTTCCCTTTCCGTTTCTCTGGGAATTCTGCCTAAATCAGCATCAACACCGAGTTTCCCTCCAATTGTACACTCTGCAATTGCAACTGCCAAACCCCCGTCAGAAACATCATGGGCAGAGCATAACAGGCCTTCCTCCACTGCCTCTGAAAATCTTTTGTAAAGAGGAATTGTCTCGTCAGGATTAACTTTTGGATTTTTATCTCCCGCACTTCCGAAAAGGCTGTGGTAATCGCTCCCCCCGAGTTCATCCTTTGTTTTTCCAAGCACATAAACTACATCCCCTGAGAACTTGAAATCCGAGCTTAGGGTTTTGTTTACATCATCTATCTTACCGACAACAGTTACAAGAAGAGTCGGCAGGATTGAATATTTTTCGCTTCCAACATAGTAATCATTTTTCATACTGTCCTTGCCAGAAATAAGAGGTATGCCATAAGAAGTTGAATAATCGTAAAGGGAAAGGCAGGCCCTTACCAGCTGTGCAAGTTTGTATTCTCCGTCCGGGTTTTTGGTTCCTGCTATCGGGTTAGGCCAAGAAAAATTATCGAGGGCTGCAAGGTAGCCGAATTTCCCGCCCACTGCAAGTGCATTTCTCACCGCCTCGTCAAAAGCCACGGCGGCCATGTCATAACTGTCCTGCACATACTTAGGACATATTCCATGGGCAATAACGACGCCTTCTTTTGAGTCCAAAACCGGCCTGATTACACCCGCATCATTGGGTCCTTTTACCAGAGGCTTGATTACACTGCCCGCCTGCACTTCATGGTCGTATTTCCTTATTATATTCTCCTTTGAAGAAATGTTGGGGGACTTAAGAAGCATAAGGAGGATTTTTCCAAGGTCTGGTTCGCTTATAATCGGGTCGTCAAAACTTCTTCTTTTCCATTTTGCCTTGAGTTTCATCTGGGGGACGCCCTCATGCAGAAACTCCATATCTAAATAGGCAGCTGTTTTTCCTTTGTAAAGAACATGGAAAAAACCTGAATCGGTAAATTCGCCGACAACCGTAGCTTCAACATCATGCTTTTTTGCAATATCTAGGATTTCTTCTAAATTCTCCGGCTTAACTGCAATGCTCATTCTTTCCTGTGATTCAGAAACAAGTATTTCCCACGGGTCCAGACCAGGGTATTTAAGAGGGGCCTTTTCAAGGAATAATTTGCATCCTCCTGAAAACTGCGCCATTTCACCTATGCTTGAAGAAAGTCCTCCCGCACCGTTATCCGTTATTGCCTCAAAAAGACGTTTATCCCTTGCTTCAATGCAGAATTCAAGAACCTTTCTTTGCGTGAACGGGTCTCCTATCTGGACTACACTTTGAGGGGTATTTTCAGTTATCTGCTGTGAAGAAAATGTTGCACCGTGGATTCCGTCTTTGCCGACACGTCCCCCGACCATTACTGCGATATAACCGGGTTTGATTATTTTTTCCGAAGTGTTCCTCTCCCCTATTTTAGAAGGCATCAGACCCACAGTTCCCGCGTAAACAAGAGGCCTTGAAGTAAAGCATTTGTTGAATGTGATTGAACCATTTACAGTTGGTATGCCGGACATGTTACCGCCGTCTTCAATCCCTTTTATTACACCTTCATATATTCTTTTCGGACTAAGGACGCCTGAGGGGATATCCTTTTCACCGATATAACCAAAGCAGAGCATATCCATATTGGCTACTGGTTTTGCTCCCAAACCAGTCCCCATTACATCTCTGTTTACCCCGAGAATACCTGTGAGGGCTCCTCCGTAAGGGTCAAGAGCTGAAGGGGCGTTGTGTGTTTCAACTTTCACTGCAAGGTCGTAATTTTCATTGAATTTAATAATGCCTCCGTTGTCTTTGAAAACGCTGACAACAAAGGGTTTTTTTACCATATCCGTTGCCCCTTTGATAAATGTTCTGAATAATGAATTAATTGCATGGGACTCCCCGTTTTCAGCATATGTGATGTAGGCATTGAATATTTTGTGCTTGCAGTGTTCGCTCCATGTCTGGGCCAGTGCTTCAAGCTCGACATCAGTTATCATTTCTCCAAGTCCGACCATCTTCCTTGTTTCCTGGACTTTTTTCCTTTTGATATATTTCCTTATCTTGTTCATTTCAACGATGCTGAGTGCCAGCATTCTCTGCTCCACTATTTTTCTCAGCGCCTTTCTGTCCACATCAAGGTCTATCTCATCTATTCTGGGTTCGTGGGCTATAACTACTTTCGGTATATATGGCTGGACCTCGTCAAAAGGCTGGTGGATTATGCACCTCTGGACCATTCCGTTGTAAAGCAGTTCGCTAATTTTTCCGCACTTTTCTTTATTTAGTCCGGGCACTGTGAGAGAATAAACCTTTGAGTAATACACCCTTATATCCTTTCCAAGGGAGTCTTTTATTCCTTCTTCTGCTGTTTTGCCAACATTGTCGGTTACTCCGGGGAGAAAACCAACCTCGATCCTCCATAGATTTTCAAAAAAAGGTTTTCTGAAGGAATAGTCCTGTATGATGCGGTCGGTGAATACCTCTCTTCCAAGTTTTTCAAGTTCGTCTTCAGAAAGGTCGGCATCAAGATTGTAGCATTCGGTCTGATTTACCTTATCAATATGAAAGCCAAGTTCGTTGAATATTTTTTCCCTTATTTTTTCTCCAGGTGTATCGCTGAAACCTTCTTTTATCCTGACCTCAATACGATTAGACATATTTCCTTATTTAAGGTGTTATTTTTTTAACACTTAGCTGGGCAGAACAAATGAAGGCTTTATCTCCTATAAGGGCGGTTCTGGGAAACACCTGGGCTTACAAAAAGGTTGTGTCTCTCCCTTCCTTCAAGCTCGCTGAGAATTCTGTTTATAAAAATAGATGCCGGGTCCGAAATGCCGTGGATCCTTTTCTTTACATCTTCAAAGGACTCAAAGGGGCTTTTTTCTCTTTCACTGAGAAGAATCTCCATATTTTTCTTTCCTATCCCCGGAAGAAGGTCAAGAGTATGGACTCTTATTGAAATCGGCCTTGCCTTATTTAAGAAAGATACGAATTCGCTTTCTCTGGAATCTACAATTTTTCTCAGGACAATCGGAAGGAGGTCCTTTGCACCTCCCGTGAGTTCGGAAAAAGTAATTTTTCTTTTGATTCTGTCGATCTCTTCCCGGTTGTCTTTTCCGACATATACTCTTTTTCCGGGAACAATCATTGCATCGGGCTTGACTGTTGCTTCAAGAAGTGTGAAAAAACGCTCTCCCAAAAGCTGGACTAACGGTTCCTTCCGGGGGTCGGAGGACCTTCCTGCAGGGAGATATTCAATCACATATGCATACTCTTCCATTTCATTCACTTTTCAAAAATCTTGACAATTTCATTTACTTCTTCGTCGCTCAGTTCTACACGGTCCTTAAGAAGAACTGTTCTTACCGTGGAAGCGGTTTGCGGATAAATATCAATCAATTTAACGGCAGTTTCAGGAGTTATCTTTTCGTTTTTTGTAAGCTGTTTGAAAAGTTCTTTTGCTTTTTTTGCTTCAGCAGACGAAAATTTTTCAGCATGCTCAAGAGAAGCCTGCTGTTCATATCCCAGCTCTCCTTCCTCAGCCCTCTTCTTAAGTATATCAGAAACTTCTGCAATTGTTACCGGTTCAGATTTCATCATTTTCATTGCATCCACCAAAATTATGCTTTTTCAAGATGGAGAGAAGAAGCAACCAGGCTTTTTATTGAACGGCCGTCTTTAATCTGGACTACATATGCTGAACCCCTTTTTTCAGTTACTTTGCCAACCCTGGACTGATATCTAAGATGGGGCGCTCCTTTTCTTCCGGGTTTAACGGATACTCTAACAGAATCGCCTACTGAAAAGGTCTTAAGCCTGTCATTGATTGTGAAATCCTTTTTTTTCTTTAATTTTTTTGTGTTGCCAGAAAGGGTTCCTCTTGAATTTTTTGCCACTCTAATCTACCTCTAACTCACGTATTGAATATGCTATTCTTTTGTTGGGCAGTAGGGTTTATAAAACCTCTTATGCTCCTTTATTTATAAATCGTCGTTTTTATTTAAAAAGAAGGTGAATCTATGACTGGAAAAAAATCCAAAAGAAATTTTGTTATAACAAATATGGTTGCATCTGCAAGTCTCGGGCTTGAACTGGACTTGTTTATGCTGGCAAGCAAGATAAAGGAAATTGAATACGAGCCGGAGCAGTTTCCGGGTGCGATACTCAAGTTCAAGGACCCCAAAG
>JAFGQX010000018.1 GCA_016935455.1 Microcaldota archaeon | reverse complement strand
TAAGCGCCCCGGACAGGATTTTCTCTTCGCCAGCTTCGCGAAAATCTCGCCAGCAAACTGACGACGGCTTGAACCTGTGGCCTGCTGATTAACAGTCAGCCGCTCTACCAAACTGCCCGTATCAGGATGGTTTAAAATAACATCTCCAATACTCTGAGCTACCGAGGCACTCAGTAAGAACTATCTTTACTTAAGAAATCTTTAAATAATTAAGTTAAAACTAAAGTGCTACGGCTTCTTTGTCTGTGTGTCCCTTTATGTGAATAATCATGCCCTTTGCATCATCCTTTTGAACTGTAAAATCGCAAAGGGGACATTTAAGCATAACCCTTCCTGCCACCTTTTTGATGTTAGCCGTTTTCTTCATGTTATAATTTATGTATTTTGATATATTTAAACCTATGCTTTTTTCGGCAATATTTTTATTCTTTAACCTGTATTCACCCTTATGTCAGAATTAGACCAGTTTGTTGGGATGATTTTCCAGAGTTTTAATGAACTTTATATCAGCTTAACAGGGGTTTTTGGAACAGACAATATCCTCATAATCGCTTATTCCCTTTTAATTACCCTATATTCGCTGTTCATCTGGAAATTTTACCAGAACCTTTCCCAGAGAGACATGTTTGAATTTGAAGGGAGAGGAATAACAGGTTTCCTTTCTTATGTGGTCAAATATGCGGTTGCGTTTCCAATTTATACTTTCGTATGGTATTTTGGTATTTCATTGTTCCTCTTCCTTTTATCAGAACAGCCGGTTTCCCAGATACTCTCAATCTCTATTGCTCTTCTTGCAGCAGTAAGAATAACGGCCTATTACAAAGAAGAACTATCCGTTGACCTTGCAAAAACCCTTCCTATCGCCCTTTTGGTAATAATGGTCACAGACATGTCAAGCATCTCATTTGATTCATTTATGCTCAAACTGGACGAACTTTATGATTTTATCCCCCAGACAATTCAATATGTGAGCGTGTTGATACTTATTGAAGTTGCACTGAGAACTCTTCTCTTTGTAAAAGGGATTATTCTTCCGGAGAAGAAACAGGAAATAGAAGCGGAAGTTAAAAAGAAAAAGAAATAACGGAAATGACCTCCCCCTGATTTTCTTTAAATACATAATTTGAATCATATATTCGGTGATGATATGGAAGTTCAAAAATTAAGGGCTCTTTTCCTTGCAGGATACAGGGGAGCCGCTCTCGGACTTTCCGAACATGATTTGGGGGAGCTTTTTGACGAGACATACTGTGCTCTTCTTTCTCCCTCCCACTCCTAAACTTTTTTTATTGTCAAATCCAATTTGGCAGGTAGTGACCGAATGAGATGGGCCCCGCCATCCTCAGGTCACTTTAATTTTTAAACATTTATATTCAAACTCTAATCCTTAAGCTCCCGTAGTCTAGCCTGGTTAAGGACACCGGACTCTCACTCCGGTAACCCGGGTTCTCTTCTCCAGTTTAAGACTGCTGAAGGCCCAAAAATCCCGGCGGGAGCGTTTATCTATTTAACTAATTCCTTTATCCTTGCAAGAGACTGTTCAGGTGTTTCCACAGTATTAAGAAGATAAACTGGAACCTTGGAAACAATCTCTTCAAAGAATTCCTTTCTCATTTTCTTTTTCTCTTTGCTTCTAATCAGCTGGTGGGGATTGCAGAAATTATTTTTCTCCAGAAACTTAACTGCATCCTTTTCATTAAGTTTTTTAATCGGAAATCCAAGTTTTTTGTCTCTTGCCAGAAGCACAACTGCACTTAGATTTGATTTATGAACAATCCTGTCAGAGCCGAATATCCATTTCAAGTCAGCGATACTTCTCCCCTGCGCATCCTTCTTCAGCCCTTTTAATTTTTCTTCAAGAGGACGCCAAACCTTTGCAATGTCATCCCGTATATATGAATTTTTCTCGGATGAATAAACACTTATTCCGCTTTTTCTCATCCTTACAAAAAACCAGTCGTCTGTTAAAAAATTATATTTGTCCTCAAGAAGAAGGCCGTATGTAAGAGTAGTTTTTCCGCTTCCACTTGGACCAATTATGCCTATTCCTCTTCCGTTTAAATCTACAAAAGAACCGTGGACAGAATATCTTCTGTGTTCGGAGGTAAAATCCTCAAAAAATTCAGCAACAAGTGCAAGTGCAATTGATTTAACCCAGCCGTAATAATTACAGTTCTTTATGATTACTGTTTTTGACTCAGGTTCATAAAGAACGTCCATTTTTCCCTTGTCATTAATTGAAAATACCCTTGCATGTGGCCTTATATTCTCAGGCATTGAAAAGAAGTTTTCCACCCACATATCCCTGAAATCCTTTGAATCTGTGAAGAATTTCACGCATGCCCCGTGAATCTCCGCCTTGACCTCATAAAGCGGTTTTGAATAAAGTTCAAACATAAGTTTGTTCTTCTTGTCCTTATCTATTATTTTGACATTGTACCCCATAGTTTGAAATTCGTCCCATAATTATATAAAACCCTCATCCATACTCATATTAGGTGAACTTTATGTCTGTATTAAATGATTCATTAAAAGAGCAGATTAAAGCAAAATTAAAAGAAGTTGAAGGGGATGTCGACATAATATTCTTTAAGCCGAAAGAAGGCTGCCAGTTCTGTGCCGACACAGAAGAAATCGCAAATGCAATGAATGAATTAAGCGGCGGCAAAGTAGGCGTGGACATTTTCACTTTTGAAGAAAACAAAGACAAGGCAAAAGAATACGAAGTAAATGAAGCACCGGTAATTGTTCTTAAAGGAAAAGAAAAAAGACACATCCAGTTCCACGGAATCCCTTCAGGTTATGAGTTCGGTTCCTTCCTTCAGATGATAATAGATATATCAAAAGGAAAGCCAAATCTTCCCGGAGGTTTAATGGAAGATATAAAGTCAATAAATTATCCGGTGCACATAAGAGTTTTTGTAACTCCTACCTGTCCGTATTGTGCCCCCGCAGCAAAATCTGCAATGGATTTTGCTCTTTTAAATCCCGGCATAAAAGCAGACATCTACGAAGCAATAGAATACAGGCAGCTTGCTTCAAAATACGCAGTAATGGGCGTCCCAAAAATAGTAATTAATGAGGAACTCACCCTTGAAGGGGCATACCCTCCGGATATTATACTTAAGAAAATAAAGGACAGGTTCGGTTCCTGAACCTTTTAATATTCTTTCTGATTAGTTCTTTACTTATGAACTGGGAGGAGTATGAGTCAACTAAAGATATCCCTATTCCTAAGGACCCGTTTGAGCAGGTAATCGGCCAGGATGAAGCAGTAGCTATTGCAAAAATAATTCCTAAGCAGAAAAGACACCTTCTTTTGGTAGGTCCCCCAGGAACAGGAAAATCCATGATTGCAAGAGCAGTTTCTTCAGTTCTTCCAAAACCGGAATACGAAATATCTGTCCTTCATAACAGCAAACTGCCCGAAAGGCCGAGAATGGAGCTTAGAACAAGAGAGCAGATTAAAAAAGAAAATCCTGAAAGGGTGCCCGTTTATGGAAAAGAAACAGACCCATCTTCAGTCCCAACTTTTGTCACTGAAAAATTAGGATTCAGATGCAGAAGATGCGGAGAACTCAGCATGCCAAGTCTGGTGTTCTGCCCATCCTGCGGTGCAGAAAAATTTTTTACACGCTCGGGACCTTTTGAAGACCTGTTGTATAATGTAAAAAATGAAAAAAGAAATGCTGTGCGTTTGCAGACCAAAAAAGTATCCGAAGACGGAAAAGAGCAGATTGTATTTTATGAAAAAACAATAGACGACAAGCTGATAATGCTAACCCCGAATGATATTAAAAAAATGGAAAAAAACATAAAAAAATCAAAAAGAAAAATAATCGTTCCCGTCAGCCGCTCTCTTTTTGTGCAGGCAACGGGCGCAAGCGAAACAGAACTTTTGGGGGATGTAAAGCACGACCCTTACGGAGACCATCCGGAAATAGGAACTCCGGCATTTATGCGCGTAGTCGCAGGAGCGGTGCATGAAGCACACGAAGGAATACTTTTCATAGACGAACTTTCAACGCTAGGAAAACTGCAGAGATATCTTTTGACCGCAATGCAGGACAAAACCTTTCCAATTTCAGGAAGAAATCCAACAAGCGCAGGGGCTTCCGTAAAAGTTTCCGATGTCCCGTGCAATTTTATATTTGTAGGAGCAACAAATATTTCAGACCTCCAGCATCTTATTCCCCCTCTCAGAAGCAGAATAAGGGGGGAAGGCTATGAAGTTCTTGTTAATTCCCATATGGTGGATACTGATGAAAACCGCACCAAACTCGCCCAGTTTATCTCCCAGGAAATAATAAAGGACGGAAAAATTCCGCATATGAATGCGGTGGCAGTAAAATTAGTAATACATGAATCCAGGGACATGGCAAGAAAGATAGACAATGCGGAAGGACTGTCCTTAAGATTAAGAAGGCTGAGCGGAATAATAAAGCTTTCGGGAGACCTGGCATCAGTTGACGGTTCTGATTTTATTGAAAAAAAGCATTTTGAAAGGGCTTTGAAAAATGCAAGGCCCATAGAAGAGCAGATAGCTGAAAAATATGATTCATGGTGGAAAGCCGGTATGGCTGATTCAGGATTAAATGCAGGAAAATCAGGTTCTGAAACGGTATAGACTGGGAGGGGGAACGGGTAAAAATGTGAGTGGGAGGTTTGCACCCGTTCCCTTTATCGCCTTGCCATTTGGGATGGCATTTACTTTTATGCTGGGAGGAAGTAAACTTTTCTTCCAACTTGCTGTTTTTTGAGTATGTTCATCTTGCACAAACGGTTAAGGCGTGCAGAGGCTGCATTTTTTCCCTTATAATTAAGGGCTTTTCGTACATCCTCTGCAGTCGCCTTTCCTGATTTTTCAATTAATTGGACGATCTTCTCGTCCGTGGATGGGAGGAGTATTTCGTTTGTTTTTTCCTTTTCCGCCGGTTTTTCCCCGAGTTTTATCTCAAGCTGTTCTATCCTTTGAAGGAGCGTCTTGAGTATTCTGTTTGTATTTTCTTTTTCTTCCAGCAGCCTGTAAACTAACTCGCCCAGGACTACCGGGTCCTTGAACTTTTCTGCGTGGACTGCAAGGTCCTTCTCTATTTGTTCCCGGAGATTGGAAGCACTACTTTTATATACATTGCCTTCCTTATCACTCATGTTGCTATCACCAAGTGTTTATTGCGAGATTATCACGCAACTATCATGATATTATCATGATACATTTATAAACCTATCATTAATGAGGAATTTTTATGGCTCTCCCTGAACATTTCAACAAGATGTACAGGTCTTTTATTAAAAGAGACTCCAAACAGCTGAGGAAGATTCACGACAAATTAATGAAAGAGGCGGTTCTCAATCCCTCCCCATTCGTATATGAATCAGCAGTTTTTGCTTATGTTTTATATAAAATACTTTCAAAAACACGTTTTCTCTCTCCTGAATATAACAAAAACCTTTCCAGCATCGCGTCTGCGCTAAAAGATTTTATGAAAGCATCAAACAAACCCCAGGACTGGAAAAGAGCTTCAAGAAATCTTGAGAAAACAATAAAAAATCTGGAAAAAACAGACAGGCGTTATATTACAGATATCCTCTCAAAGGGTAGACTAAAAACAGCTGCCATCATCTATGCTCAGGGCCTTTCTTTGGGCCTTGCCTCGGAACTTGCAGGAATGGACAAACAGCAGATACTTGAATATGTGGGCCAGACAATGATGTTTGACAGGTTAAAAGAGGAAAAAGATATCATTGAAAGGGTAAAGGATGCAAAGAAGATGATAGAGGAATAATCATGAAAAAATCATATATATTATGCGACGCAAGCTCGATAATATCTCTTACAAATTCCTGTTTTATTGAAGTTCTTTATTTCCTTCATAATAAATTTAAGGTTGATTTCATAATTCCGCCTTCAGTTGAATATGAAACCGTAACAAGGCCTCTGGAACTCCAGAGCAATGCATTTTCTCTTTCAGCCCTCAGAATAAAAAAAGCAATAGACGACAAAGTCATAACTGTTGTTGATGCAAAAACGGAAGAGAGAACAAAAACTATCCTTTCCCTTGCAAACAAAATATTTTTTGTAAGGGGGCAGCCGCTCAACATAGTCCACAAAGGCGAGATGGAACTTATAGCAGTTTCAAAAGAACTGAACATAAACAATATTCTTGTTGATGAAAGAACAACACGTCTGATAATCGAGGCTCCCTTTTTGTTTAAAAGTCATCTTGAAAATGAATTCCGGGTGGCTGTAATGATAAACCGGAGCAACCTTGAACGTTTAAAGGAAATTTCAAAAGAACTCAAAATAATCAGGAGCACTGAACTGCTCGCGGTTGCGTATGAACACGGTTTTCTGGACAGGTATGAAAAACTTAAATGGAAGGTTCTTGAAGCGGGGCTTTTTAACCTTAAATATTCCGGATGTTCTATCAGGTCAAAAGAAATTAATGATTTTATGAGGGCGGTGAAGATTTGAAGCCCTTGATTCAGATGGATGACCGCGAATCCCCCGAGTTTTTTCCGCTTTTTGAATCCCTTGGAGCAGAAGTAGAAAGGAAAAGGCTTTTGGTGGGCGATTTTATCTGCTCCGACAATACAGTAATAGAACGAAAAACAAGGGCGGATTTTGAATCTTCAATACTGGATAAAAGACTATTTCACCAGGTTTATAATCTTAAAAACAATTTCAAAAATGTGGTGTTTGTAATTGAGGGCATTTCTTCGGAAGGAAGAATTTCACGGAGCGCCCTTATGGGCGCATACGCTTCCCTTGCAACAGATTTCAACATAGGTTTATTTTTTGCACGGGATATGGAGGGAACTGCAGAAATAGTTTATTCAATAGCAAAACACGAACAGCTTGCAGAAAAAAGGCCGCTTTCCATTTCTCCTAAAAGAAGGACATTCACCCTTTCCCAGACCCAGAGGTCCATAATAGAAATGTTCCCTATGGTCGGCCCAAAACTTGCAAAAAATCTTCTTGAGCATTTCGGCAGTATTGAAGGCATAATAAATGCATCTGAAGAAGAGCTCAGGGAAGTTGAAGGGATGGGAAAGAAAAGAATAAAGATTCTGAAATCTGTTGCAGTGAATGAGTATATAAGTGATGACGACCCTCTTTATTAACAGAAATCCTATTTAACTTTATTTGAGATTGTTCCTTATGCTTATAGAAACTGAGGCGGGTTCCATAGGTTTGGACAGCAGAAAAGGGGATATCTCATTTATTTCCCACGCGCACTCAGACCACACCTCGGGGCTTAAGTCAAAACAGGAACTCATTTCCCATCCTGCAACAGTTGAGCTTGCAGGCCTGAAAGGAAATTTAAATTCAATAAAAGAAGTGAAGCTTCTGGAAGCAGGGCATATGCTCGGCTCCAAACAATTATTTATGGACACCGGCGAGAAGACTATAACCTACACCGGAGACATAAGGGTCAAGGACAGCATTATGTTTAAAGGAGCCGAGATTCCAAAAACTGATGAGCTGATAATGGAAGCAACATACGGTTCTCCCCAGTATGTTTTTCCTCCGGAAGAAACTGTTTATCAACAAATCGGAAACTGGGTTAAAAAAAATAAAAACTCCATTCTTTTAATCGGCGGATATGAAATGGGAAAAGCACAGGAAATTGTCAAAGTTCTGAATGATTATGCAGATACTGTTCCGGTAGTAAATGAGCGGGTGGATTATCTTTGTTCAGTGTATGAAAAATATGGAATAAAATTGGAAAGAATAAAACTTGGGACCGATGAGGCGGAGGAAGCAATGAAAGGCCCCTTTACTGCCGTTGTTCCCCCTAAATATGCAAAAAGAACATTCGCAGGAAAAATACAAAATGCATTCGGAAGAAAAACTTTGTCTGCTTTTGTATCCGGGTGGACACTTTATTACAGGTATAACACAGATATCGGATTCCCCCTGAGCGACCATGCAGATTATGATGACCTGAAGTATTATATCACGGAAAGCGGCGCCAAAAAAGTAAAATTCTTCTGCGGCACGGGAAAATATCTTAAAAAAGAGCTGGACCTTGATTAATAAAGATTTATAAAAACTTATTCGCTTTATTCTATTCCATTCATGGCCACGATGTCTTTGAACTGCTGTTCAAAACTAGTGTCCATTCGTTTGCTCATGGCCACGATGGCGTAGAACTTTTACAGTGCGCAATGGTAGCGTAGGGGACTGTGGATCCCTTGGCCCGAGTTCAATTCTCGGTCGTGGCCTTTTTTTAATCTAATTCAGCCAATTTTTTCCTTACCTGCTCCAGCTCTTCGTGCAGGGCCTTGTTTTTCTTTAAAGGGTCGTTCCTTGCCTTTGATTCCAGTTCCGCAAGCTTTGCCTTTAGATTTGCCTTCTGCCTTCCTAAATCTTTTTTGGTCTTTCCCATAAATCTCCCATTCATACTTCTTTAGTTAAATTTTTAAGTATTCTTTACATTTATTTTTTATGATCCTAAAAAATGTGAAAATACCGAAACTTATATTATCTATATTTGTCTGCCATCTTGCAGGCATATTCGGTTCAATATTTACTGTTTCATCAATCCCCACCTGGTATTCAACACTTGCAAGGCCTGAATTTTCGCCTCCTAATTGGGTTTTCGCCCCTGTCTGGCTTTCATTATACACTTTGATGGGTGTTTCGCTATATCTTGTTCTTGAGGCAAAAAAATCAAAATTCAGGAAGACAGCTCTTTCCTTCTTTGGAATACAACTTTTGCTTAATGCGGTGTGGTCCTATCTTTTCTTCGGCCTTCAAAACCCGTTTTATGCATTAGTGGAGATCGTTTTCCTTTGGGCATTCATACTATTTACAGCCTATTATTTCTATAAAATCTCCAAAAAATCAGCATACCTCCTCATTCCCTATCTGCTGTGGGTTTCATTTGCAGCGATTCTAAATTACTTTATTTTTATATTAAATTAAAAAAAGAAGAAATTACTGCTTGGTAATTTCTTTCATTATTATTTTGAAATTAAGCGCCTGTCCTGCAAGAGGATGATTGAAATCTGCCTTTACGGTCTCATTTCCAATTTCCACTACAGTTCCCTGCGCGCCGTTTGAAGCCATTAATACCGAACCAACCTGAACACCTTCCGGAATGTTCTCAAGAGGAATTTCCATTATTAATTCAGGATTTGTCTCCCCGTATGCTTCTTCAGGGGGAATCCTTACTGTTTTTTCCTCGCCTACTGCCATTCCAACAACTGCCTCGTCAAATCCCTTAATCATCTGCCCACCTCCAACAGTAAATTCAAGTGGGGAATAAGATTCTCTCAAAACAAGTCCTGCTTTCTCCGCTTCTTCTTTTATAGAAGTATCAAAAACACTTCCGTCATCCAGTGTCCCAAGATAATCAACTGATACTAAATCTCCATTTTCCGCTTTCATAATTTCCGCCTCTGTATTTTCTGTTTCATTCAAAGTCTCCGGTGTTCCCTGAGTTATACATCCAAAAAACAGCAGAGCTACTGCGATTAAAACAAAGTACTTCATACCGTCCTATTGTTGTATCACATTTATAAGTTTAATTTATTTTTGGAAGTATTCATACAACAGCCAACTATTAATTTGTTATATTCCATTTTTCATCATTAAAAATAACCTTATAAACTTAATCCCCACTAATTATCTAATGGTTAGAGTGCTCTCAGAAGTTCCTATAAATAAAGGCAGGCAAAACCTTGTCAATTTGTTTAAGACAAGGGAAATCAAACTATCTACACTTAGTGAAAGATTCTGGACTATTGTTGGTTCTGGTTCAATAGGTGCTAAAGCTGAAGAGTTGATGAGAAAAACATGGGCAATAGAACGTGCAGGTTTTGAAATAAATCCAAGAGTAGTTCTGGCAATGGGTTTCTTTGATGGTTTTAGAGAGCGCTGTG
>JAFGQX010000017.1 GCA_016935455.1 Microcaldota archaeon | reverse complement strand
TCCTAGTAGGGTTGTGGTATAATGGCCAAAATAGAATGGTATGATGAGTTTATTGACTTAAAACACCAGCCGAAAAAAGATGAGATTGTTGTTTTATATTATTACGAACCTGATGAAGGGATAAGCAAAAAAGAAGCGGTCGGAAGGGTTGCCTCTGAAAGCTCTGTCGGAACATGGACCACTCTTGCAAAACTTCCAAAAAGAGTGCAAAAACTTAAGGCTCTCGGGTATAGAATGAAGGGAAATTATGCGTGGGTCTCATATCCCGCAGATCTTTGGGAGCCCGGTTCTGTCCCCCAGCTGATGAGCGGGATAGGCGGAAATATATATGGAATGAAGGCAGTGAAAAACCTCAGAATGCTCGACGTCCACTTTCCCAAATCTTATCTCAGGAATTTTAAGGGTCCTGAATTCGGAATTAATGGAATAAGAAAGATAATGAAAAGGAAGAAGGGCCCCCTTACCGCAACCGTCCCGAAACCTAAGATAGGATTCAGCTCGCTGGAACATGCCCAAGTCGGATACGAAGTATGGCGGGGCGGAATTGACCTGATTAAAGATGACGAAAATCTTACTTCCTTGAAATTCAACAAATTTGAAGACAGGATCAAGCTGATGAGCAGATACAGAGATAAAGCTGAAATGGAAACCGGAGACAAAAAATCTGCACTCCTTAATATCACCGGGGAAACAAAAGAAATGATAAAAAGGGCAAGGCTTCTCTACGAATACGGATGGGAATATGCAATGGTGGATGTGGTGACTGCGGGTTTTGCAGGAGTTCAAACTATAAGGGATGAATGCCATGATTTAAAACTTGCAATACATGCACATAGGGCAATGCATGCAATGTTTGACAAGAATCCAAAACACGGAATGACCATGCTTGCACTTGCAAAACTTATGAGGCTTATAGGGGTTGACCAGATACATACCGGAACTGCAGTTGGAAAACTGGTAGGGACAAAAAGCGAGATTAAGAACATAGTGGACGAAATGCGGGAAAGGAAAATAAAGGAAAGGAATACGGAACTGCTGGACCAGGACTGGGACAACATTAAACCGGTTCTTCCTGTCTCTTCAGGAGGACTTCATCCGGGGATTGTTCCGGATATAATCAAAATGTTTGGAACCGACCTTGTAATACAGGGGGGCGGTGGGGTGCTCGGCCACCCAAAAGGAGCATATTCAGGTGCAAAGGCATTTACACAGGCAATAAATGCGGCAATGAAGCATATAACGCTGGAGGAATATGCAAAAAAACATCCTGAACTCTCAGACGCACTCAAAAAATGGGGTAGAATAAAGCCCAGGTAATCAAATTAAAAATATTAGGGAACAAACTACCTTTATTCTATTTTTAAAAAGGTGAGAAAATGAAAATTGCGATAAGCGGATTTGGGAGAATAGGAAAAACATTTCTGAAAGCAGCGATTAAAAAAGGAGTTTTGGGAAAGGATTTTGACGTTGTAGCAATAAACACCCGAAGTCCTGTTGAAATGCATGTTCATCTGTTTAAATATGATTCCGTATTCGGGCCATTTGAAGGAGAAGTAAAAGCTGAAGACGGAAATTTCGTTGTGAACGGATACCAAATAAAATGGATAAACGAAACAGACCCGCTCAAGCTTCCCTGGAAGGAACTTGATGTTGACCTTGTTCTTGAGAGCTCCGGAAAATTCAGGGGAAGAGAAGATGCTGAGAAACATATTAAGGCAGGAGCAAAAAAAGTTTTGATTTCTGCACCTGGGAAGGAGTGCGATGCAACGATTGTTCCGGGTGTGAACGATGACATATACAAACCGGAGATGAAAATCATTTCTCTTGCATCATGCACTACAAACTGCCTCGCACCGGTAACAAAAGTACTTAATAAAAAAATTGGGGTTGAAGCCGGTTTTTTAAGCACAATACACGCTTATACAAACGACCAGAAGGTTCTTGATTCCAGCCACAGTGACCTCAGGAGAGCCAGGGCGGCAGCAGTAAGCATTATACCTACAAGCACCGGAGCAGCAAAGGCAATTGGGCAGGTGGTTCCGGAACTTGACGGAAAAATGGATGGACTATCATTCAGAGTGCCTGTGCCCGACGGCTCAATGAACGATATGACATTTTTAATGAAAAGAGAAACAACAAAAGAAGAGATAAATACTGCCCTGAAAGAATCTTCTGAAAATGAGCTGAGGGGGATACTCGGATACACTGAGGAAGAGATTGTTTCACGCGACATTATAGGGAACCAGTATTCTGCAGTAGTCGACGGGAAGCTTACAAATGCAAAAGGAAAGCTTGCCAAAATCTGCGCATGGTATGACAATGAAATGGGTTATTCCAGCAGGCTCGTTGATTTTGCAAAAAAACTTTCAAAAAAATAAGAAACTGTTTAAATATTTTTTCTTCCCCATAGAATTATGGCATATATCGAAAACCTGCTTGATTCAATACTGGGGGTGCTAAGAAGCATAGGCCCTACAATCTCGCTGATTATGATTCTTCTCGGAGGAATAATTTACGCGCTTTCCCAGGCCCAACCTGCAGAAACAAGGGGAAAATGGGTAACTACCGCAGTAGGTCTTTTGGTTGGAGGCGTAATTGTCGGGGCAATTGTAGGCGCAGCTTCAATGATAACTGATGTTTCAATGCAGCTTCTTACTTAGCCCACATCTTTTCTGCAAGTTTTCCGGAGTACATAAATTTCTCGGTCTTTTTTTCTGCTTTTTCCCTTTTCTTAGCATGAACTGAAAGAAATGAATTTATTTTTTCTATAAGGATTGATTTAAGTTCACCAGTAAGAAGTTTTCCTGAGCGGTAGTCGTTCTCAATTTTCTGAAGTTTTTTGTCGTCATCTTCAAAAAGTATTTTAAGCCACTGGAATGAAACATCCACATCCGGATTTCCGCCTTTATCTCTGTGCTCCTCCACAGTTGCCTGCCCCCCGGAGAAAGCATATTTGTTAATTTTCTTTTTTACTGTTTTTTCATCATCTGTGAGCCAGACTGCTGTGTCTGCATCTGAAGCAGACATCTTTCCCTGCGGGCCGGTAAGAGGCGGAAGAAATTTTGAATGTATCGCCGATGCTTTTTTGAACCCCATAGGTTCGGCAATATCCCTTTGAATTCTCCAGTAGTTGTCCTGGTCAATTGCACAGGGAATCAGGCATCTTTTTTTCTCAAAAAATGTTGGGACAACCTGCACGCTCGGATAGAATATCCACCCGATGTTTGTTTCATTTTTGAATCCGAAAACCGCTTTTGCAGTCGAGAACGTTGTCCTCTTTGCAGTATCCAGCACAAGAGGATACATATGCCGGATATATTCACTGTCCCTGAATACAAATGTTTTTTCAGGGTCAAAACCAATTGCAAGGATATCAAGGATATTGTCCTTAGAATATGCCTCAACATCATTCCAGTTTGCCTGCCTTTTTACCAGAAACTTTTCATCGTCAGTTATCTGGATATATAAATTTACATCAAACTGCTCCTGAAGCCATTTGGTAAATATAAACGGGATGAGATGGCCGATGTGCATCTTTCCACTCGGCCCTCTGCCTGTATAAAGGAAAAAGCCTTTGCCGGATTGGTAGTCATTGAGAACAAGGTCAAGGTCTCTGTGGGAAAAAAAGAAATTTCTTCTCAGCATAGGATGAAGTTTATTCTTGGAAAACGAGGAAATTTTTTCAAGGAGGGCTGGGCCGATTTCTTTTGTTCCGAATTCCCTTACCAGTCTCTGGTAGTTTATTTCGCCTGAAACTTCCCACGGAGTAACAACTGCCATAAAGGAAAATCTGTTTTGATAATCTAATAAAGGTTTGTTTCGGCTACCCAAGGCGGAAACTTTCAAGCCGGTCTTTGAACTCCCCGTGCATGATCGTTCCGAATAAATCAGTTATTCTCAGGATATCCGAATTTGGGAGCATTAAAAATTTAATCTTGTATTCTGCAGTGCCTTTGCTGAAACTGTTCAGATAAACCTTAGGTTTGTAGTCGTTTGCAACGGTGTCAAGTTCCAGTGCAAATTTTCCTGAGAGGGAGTCTATCCTCTTAAGGTCTTTGGAAACATCCTTGCTTTTTACTGAAAGGGAAAAAACCATCAGGTTTCCCTCCGAATAATAATCATTTTTAATTATGTCTCTTATCAGCCGGGAATTCGGGATTGTAATGGACCTTCCCTCGGCAGTTTTTAAGACTGTGGATTGGCTCATAATTTTTTCAACAAAACCTTCGGCACCCTCCATTGAAATGTAATCCCCTTCCCTCAGATTATGTCCTGCAATCTGGAACCCCGCAAACATATTTTCCAGATATGTACGGAACACCCAAAAAATCATTACTAGGATTATTACGCCGATAAGGGTGACAACAGAACCGATTTCATAGCTGATATAGTTCAGAATCAGGATAAACGCAACAGCATAAAGGAAGAAACCGACTATACCCTTCATAAGGGGCATCGCCTTGTAAAAAAAACTTGATGACTTTTTAAGAGATTTTCTGTAGTATGTATCCATAAATGTAAGGAATATCTTTGCAAGCGTATCCGCCACTGCAACAATCAGTATCAGGCCCCAGATTTTAAGGAAAACCCCTTCAAGAAGGTTTTTGTCAAAAACATAAAAACCAATATATGCACTTAAGAGAATTATAACGACAAAAACAGACTGGCTTATTTCCTTGAGTATGCTGGGGATAAAATAGAATTTTGATTTTGAAAAAAGTCTTTCGGAAAGCCTGATTGCAAGGCTCCAGACAACCGAAAAGAAAACAAATGCGACCACTGCTGAAACTATTCCATAAACTGCAGAGTTTAAACCGATTATTTCCATACTGAAAAGTAAAAAGTAAAAGAATAAAAGTCTAACCCAAACCTTATACTAATATGAATACGAATCAGGGGCCCAAGGTAGGGGTTGAAAACGAGTTTTTTTTAATTGATGGGGAGGGAAACCTTTCAAGCAGGGCAGATGAAGTTCTGGATGAAATGAGAAAAAATAACTATGAGGTCAGCGAAGAGTTTTCAAAATCGCAGGTAGAGATGGCATCAAATCCAGACAGAAATTTTGATGCGATGGCATCGGACATGCTTGGAAAGATAAGGATGCTTTCTGAAACTGCAGAAAAAATGGGGTTGTTGATCCTCCCTCTAGGAACCTACCCTTCAAAGTCAAAAATCACCGTAAGAGAAAAGGAATGGTATCAGCTTCAGAGATATGTCCTCAGGGAGATGTTTGAACTCCACGGGCAGACCTGCGGTTACCATTTTCATTACACACTCCCACGGGGACTCGTAGATAAAAAATCCCAAAAAATAAAGCCGGTTAGAAAATCAAGGCACAAGGATGTGTTTATTAACCAGTACAACTTCCTGGTATCTTCAGACCCAGCATGCATAACCTTCTGCCAGAGTTCACCGTTTATGGACGGCAGGTATATCGGAAAGGATTCCAGGGTACTCATCTACAGAGACATGATAATGGAGGAAAAAAAGATTCACGGAATGTATTACGAATATCCTGAGTTCGGAAGCCTTTCAGATTACCAGTTTACACTGGAAGATGTAAAGAATATGGCGATTAAAAGGAAAAACAGGTATCTCACACTGCTTCAGATGCACGGGAAAAAAATAAATGAGATAATGAATATACCGGAACTAAAATTTACCTGGGGGCCTTTAAGAGTAAACAAAATAGGAACTTTTGAATACCGGGGGATGGATATGTGCCACCCGCTCCAGAATTTTTCAACCTCTGTGCTTCTCAAAACCGCACTTGATAAAATAGGTGAACTGGAACTCCAGATGGAGCCTTCAGATATTGGAGTGGAAGAGCCGTTCAGCAGGGAAGGAGATACAGTATACCTCCCCCCTTTTTCAACGGTCAAAAATCTTGAATATCTCTCTGCGGTTTACGGAATGGAGAATTCTTCGGTTTATGAATACTGTAAAAAATTTTTTGAATTTGTTTTGGAAATATCTGGAGGGGGGAAAAATGGGTTTGCGGGAGTGCAGAGAATTATTGATTCAAAAAAAACTGTTTCAGATGAGATTATCGAACTTGCTGCAAAAAACGGGCAGGATAAGAACAGCATAAGTGAAGAGTTTCTTAGATATCTTGCACTTTACCATGCAAAAAAACTGAAAAACGAACTTCCGGAATACATAGAGCAGTATTCCCGCTAGATTAGTGGTCAGATGAACAAAAAGGGGAAAAAATGCAAAATTGCAATACTCAACTGCTATGACGAAAGCAGGATACTCTATAATTTTAACGGGAAAAATTACACGGAAAGCGGGCTTCTTGAGTTAAGAATAAGGCAGAACGGCGTGGATACTGAAAGCTTCAATGCATTTGAAGGAGAATTCCCTGGAAACAGCTACAACGGATATGTAATCTCCGGCTCATATTACAACCCGGACAGAAATTCCATAAGCAGGTATCCTTGGATGGCTGAACTTCTGAAATTCATAAGAAACACAGGCGAAAGAAAAAAACCGATGCTCGGTATCTGCTTCGGCCACCAGATGATGGGTGTTGCTTTTGGAGGGAGGGTTTTTGAACTTCCTGAAGATGAGGTTGGTTACCGGCTTATAAGGCTTGAACAGATTGGAGCCGGCTCTCCCCTTTTTGAAAATGTTCCTGGAGAATTTTACGGCGCATTTAACCATAAATGGGCAGTGTACAGAACATCCCTTCCTTTTGATTCAAAAATTCTTGCATTGAGCCCGGAAATACCCGACCAGGTAACGGCATTTCAGGCAGGCGGAGAGTCATACGGAGTACAGTACCATCCGGAAAGGGTATCTGATGACGTAAAGATTATGTTTGATTACTTTGAAAAAACAGGCGGGGAAAAATTGAAATTCAACTACAAGAAATCATCAGAAGCGAATGTAATGGTTTTGAAAAATTTTATCAGGAATATAGCCTGCAGATTGTAAAAACTATTTAAAATTACTCCAAGATAGATTAGCAATGATGATAGAAACAGTTCTTGGGGCGGTTCTTGTAATAGTCCATCTTTCAGGGCAAAAAATAGAACATCTTGTCCAGCAGTACCAAAAACAGATTAACAGCCTTACCTCCGGAATGTTTATCTCATTTATATTTCTCAAAATGTTTCACGAGATTTCAATGCTGGGAACTGACATCTGGGTGTGGACGGCGCTTCTTTTTGGATTTCTTGCATACCATTCCGTAAGTAAATATCTTTACCAGCATGCAAGAACCAAAAAAGAACTTCACAGAGAATTAAATGAACTGCATTTTGCGGGTTTTGTTCTCGACTCAGTTATAACCGGGCTTGCAATGGCGATGTTTATCGAAACAAATGAGCTTTTTTATGCGCTTGTCATTTTTCCCCCGTTTTTCCTGCACACTGTATCCGCAACTATTTCTTTTGAACATCTTCACATTAAATTCAGAACCCACAAGGTACTCAAATATCTTTTTTCTTTGGGACCCCTAGTAGGAGTAATGATGGCAGACCTTTTTGCAGAAGATGTTGTTATGTATGAATATGTGCTTTCAATAACTACCGGATTTATACTCTACCTTGGGGTTAGGCATCTGATGCCGGGTGGGAAAAAAGGAAATATAGAACTCTTTCTACTGGGGGCTCTGCTTACTACTGCAGTTACTGTGCTTTCAGTTTAAAATAAAAAACATTGCTGCCAATAGAAAATATCAATGATTTCTTCTCTGGAACTTTCAAACTGGCGTTCGCACGGCAATACCCGGCTTTCATTTAAAAAAGGGACAAATCTTCTTCTGGGGATAATGGGGGCGGGGAAAAGCTCAGTTCTTGACGCAGTTTCATTTGCATTGTTCGGAACCTTTCCGGCAATAGAAAGCAGGAAAAATTCAGTCTCTGATTTGGTAAGATATTCCGAAGATGAAGCCGAGATAAAGCTTGGGATAAATACAGAGGGGGAAGAATATGTTATTGAAAGAAAAATAAGGAAAAAAGGTAGCAAAACGTCGACGGATGCATACATTTACAGGGACGGAGTGCTTCTGGAAAAGGGCTCAATGCCGGTAAACGAATATGTTGAAAAACTTCTCTCAGTTGACTACGAGCTGTTTACAAGGGCGATTTACTCCGAACAGAACCGGATTGATTATTTTCTTGGGTTAAATCCTAAAAAAAGAAAGGAGGAAATTGACCGGCTTCTTGGGATTGACAAATTTGAAACCGCAAGAACAAACATTGTAAGCGTGATAAACCGGTTAAAGGCGGGAAAAAAGGAGCTGGAAAAAGATTACAGCAGGGAGGAAGCTGAAAAAACTGAAGAGAAAATAAAAAAATCTGATATTAAAACCGCCAGGATAGAAGATTCAAGGAAAAAAGAGCTTGCTGAACTGGAAAGGAAAAAAAAGGAAATTGAAATTAATGAAAAGAGATTAAATGAAATGAGGGAAGTAAAGAAAAAATACGATGAAATTTTTGAGAATATTATTAGAAATGAAAATTCAATTAAAAACATCAATGAGGAGCTGGAGGCAGGAAAAAGCTGCGGGAAAGGCATTGACGAAATTGTGATTGAACTGGACTCGCTTTCGGCGGAAATCAAACTTGCACAAATAAAAATGGAAGAGGATTATAAGAGAACAACTGTGCTGAGCAGGGAGCTTGGGGCTCTGGAGAATTCGCACAAGAGAATGGCAGAAATTGAAAAGAGAAACAAAGAGTTAAAGAAAAGAATCGGAGAATTTGGCAGTGCCGAAGAAATGCGCACGGAACTCGGGCGGTTAAAAGAAAGGCAGTCTTTGATTAAGTCGGAATATCTGGCCCTTGAATCTTATAAAAAAGATGCATCTGTGTTTATAGCCAAAATGGATGGAAAAACTGAATGCCCGATGTGCGGAACGGATATTGGGGCGGAAGGATTCAGGAGGATAAAAATTGAGAAGGAAAAGGAGCTTCTGGAAACCGGGGAAAAACTGAGGAGAATAGGTTCGGAATTGGTTGAGCTTGACAAAAAAATCAGAAATACAGAAAATAAGGTTGAGAAGATTGGGGAACTAAAGGGAATGGTTTCCCAGGAGGCCGAATCTTTTGATTTTGAAGGGGCGCTGATTGAGATCACAGGAAAAAAGGAACTTAAGAAAAAAATTGAAAACGAAATTATTGAGATTAAAAAATCAATTGAAGAACTGGAAAAAAACCGGAAGAACATTGAGAAGGAAAAGACAGTTATTGAAAGAAGGGGGGTATTGGAGAACAAACTTGAAGAACTTTCTAAAAAAAGGATGGAACTTGAAAAACAGAAAAATGAAACTGGCTTTGACAGCGAAAAATATGAACTGCTCAGAAGAGAGATTGAAAGGGCGGGTATAACCGCTGCAGAAATTAAGGGGAAAGTAAATAGTTATGGGCTGGAGATTAGAAAGGAGGCAGAATTTAAGGAGGTTCTTGAAAAAGAGATAAAAAAGATGAGGAGAATCGAGGGAAAAATAAGGAAAATTGAAAAAAGAGAAGAACAGCTTGCTGTTTTTAAAAATGCACTTCTGGAAACCCAGCTTGAGATAAGAAGCGGGATGGTTGATTCAATAAACACTGCAATGAATGAGATATGGCCCATAATCTATCCGTACGGGGATTATGGGGGGATCAGAATGATGGTGTCGGATAAAGATTATCTATTTGAAATATTTGATTCTGAATGGAAGGAGCTTGAAAGGGTTGCCAGCGGGGGAGAACGGGCGTGCGCTGCACTTGCGCTTCGGGTTGCGCTTTCCACAGTTCTCACTCCCAATCTAAGCTGGCTTATACTGGATGAACCAACACATAATCTTGATAAAAATTCTGTATCCCTTCTTTCAGAAACCCTGCAGGCAAAAATACCCGAGATAGTGGATCAGACATTCATCATTACCCATGAAGAAATGCTTTCCGGAGCGGGTTTTACTGCTGGCTACCGTTTTTATAGAGACAAAGAAAAAAAGGAAGCTACGAAAGTAGAGAGCCTGTAATATTTTTTTCAAGGGCTTCAAGGATATCAACGGATTCTTCTGGAGATTTTTTGAATTTGGATGAATACCACTCACAACATAATTCTTCGGCTCCGCCCATGTACAACGCAATTAGATAGATGATTTCCGGTTTGTTGAGCCACAAAACAGAGGCCAGTTTTTTCATTAAATTTTTAAATTCCCTTACTGCCGGACTTCCCTTTCTTGCATACTGCAGATTGCGCAGGTCGGTTAAGATCGCAGAGCGTTCATTGAAAAGAATATTTCTGAATCCAATTTCAGAAACAAAAAACCTTTTTTTGTTCAGGATGCTCAGGGAACGTATCAAAGAATCAGATACCTCCCTCAGGGCAGTGCTGCCGAGTTTAAGCGGGTGAACATACGCTATTTTTCCTCCTTTGAGCCGGTGGTCAAACGTCCAGAATTTCTCATCAAACTTTGAGAGGATATACACGGAATTCAGAGTCGTTTTCAGAAACCCGACTATGTTTTCAATGCTGTTTTTTAGCCGATTATAAAATTTCAAAAGTGCTCTGGCTTTTTTTTCGGTCGTAAGCCTAAGAAGGTAAGTGCTGTTTTTATATGTTAAATTGATCACTTCAGTTCCTTCCGGACGGTATATCCTATCCAGATCTTCAAGAGACTCGCCTTCAAAAAAGTATAATTCACTAACATGCATTGCAGAAGCATCGGTTTTTTTCCATTCATTTTTTACATGCATAATCTTCCTATTTTTAGATGAGATTTCCTTGCTGGATGGTTTAGACTGGTCAAGCGAAGGTGCAGTTTTCAGCAGATCTCCCTTATCCTCAAGTTTAAACCTGTTGATATTAAGGGTTCTTAAATTTTCATCCATAAAATTGACTCCCCCCTGACACAGATTAGATATGGGATGTTTTAAAAAATTAACTTAAGTGTCATTTGCAAGCCTGAACTTGAATCCGTAGTGGATAAGGCCTTCCGGATCGTCGCGCTGGATTATCCTGAATACTGCGCGGACTGGAGAACCGATTTTTACGTCCCCGCATGTGTCAACAATCTGAGCAGTTACTCTTGCACCCTCCTCAAGTTCTATAACCGCAAGCATATACGGGGCCTGCTTCTCAAATCCTTCCGGAGGGACAAATATTTTAGTATATGAATAAACCTTCCCCCTCCCGCTGAATTTTATCTTCTTTATTTTCCCTTTCCTCCTGCACTGCGGGCATATAATCCGCGGGGGAAAGTATGCTTTTCCGCATGTTTCACATTGTGTTCCCAGGAGGGTATATCTCTCGGGGATTCTTCGCCATGTGAGTGGTATTGACTCTTTCATAAACATCACCTCTGCTTCTGCAGAATATGGATAACGGTCGTTGCGCCGCTTCCGCCAACATTGTGGGTCAGTCCGGTTTCTGCATTCTTTACCTGTCTTTTGCCCGCCTCGCCTCTTAGCTGCCAAACAATTTCTGCAATCTGTTTTACTCCTGTTGCGCCTACCGGGTGGCCGCAGGATTTTAAACCACCGGAGGTATTTATTGGGATTTCCCCTTCAAGGGATGTCCTGCCTTCAAGAGAGGCCTTTCCACCTTCGCCTTTTTTGAAGAAACCCAAATCTTCTATCGCCATTATCTCCGCAATGGTAAAACAGTCGTGGACTTCGGCGACATCGATATCTTTCGGGGCAATGCCTGCCTGTTTGTATGCAATCGCTGAGGCAATCTGGGCAGATTTCAAGCCGGTAAGAGTTTCTCTGGAATGAAGTGCAAGGGTATCGCTCGCCTGTGTTGAAGCAACTATATTCACCGGTTCCTTTTTGAATGAGCCTGCCATTTCAGAAGGGGCGAGGATAACTGCCGCCGCACCGTCAGTTATGGGCGAACAGTCCATTATTTTAAGGGGGTCTGCAACCATTTTGGAATTCAGAACAGTATCCATTGTAATCTCATTCTGGTACTGGGCATATTTGTTTTTTGCTCCATTTTTATGATTTTTAACAGCCACTGCAGCCAGCATTTCTTCAGTTGTATTGAATTCATACATGTGTCTTCTTGCCATCAGCGCGTAAAGGCCCGGAAATGTTGCCCCCAGGAAAAGTTCCCATTCCTGGTCTCCAGCGCCCCCGAGTATTGTGGAAACTTCAGTTGTCCCCAGGTCAGTCATCTTCTCCACCCCGCCTACGACAACAATATCATAGAGTCCCGAGGCGACAGCCATAAATCCCTGTCTTAATGCAAGAGAACCCGAGGCACAAGCACCTTCAACACGCGTTATTGGGGTAGGGTTGAGGCCCATATAATCTGCAAGCAGAGCGCCTATGTGTTCCTGGCCTATCAGTGTTCCTGAAGCCATCGAACCCACAAAACCAGCATTTATCTCTTCTCCGCTTATCCCCGCATCATTGATTGCATTAATGCCTGCTTCGGTCACCATATCTCTGAATCCTTTTTCCCAGTTTTCTCCGAAGCGGGTCATGCCTGCTCCGATGATAGAAACATCCCTCACTAAATATCACCTGAATTTCTGAAGGAATTGGGGGCGGGACTCTTTAAAAATATTTGTGAAAACACTTCGTTAATACGCGGACTAAAAATATGATAATATTTAAATAAACAATAGAACAGAGAATTAGATATGTCTGAGGAAGATACTAATAAAGAAAATAAAGGAAATAATGGTCCTACAGGGCAGATTCTTTTTATAATCGCACTTGCAGCATTACTTATCGGGTTTGGTGCAGGATATTATATGGCTCCAAAAGAGACTGTTTATGTAGATAATGGGGTTACCCAAGTTTCTGAAGAATTTGTTCCGGATATGGAAAAGGTGAACAAAATTAAGGGGCTGATGGAGGACATAGCCGAAATCAATACTGGGGAACAGATAACCTTCACTGTCAGCGAAGTAACTGATGAAGGCGGTTATATCGGAATAACGATGAGTGCCCCTTCTTATGATACTTTTGTGCTATACGTTTCTGAGGATTATGAATATCTGCTGGGAAATGACCAGACAAAGCAGCAGGTAAGTGAGGTTGAAACCCAGGTGGAAAACTATATGGCCCAGCTTGAGGCGCTTGAGACCCAGGAAAGTGCCGAACTTGAGAAAAGCGAGAAACCAGTTGTGAAGATGTATCTTATGAGTTTTTGTCCTTATGGAAATCAGGCTGAAAATGGCATAAAGGACGCTCTCGTTCTTCTTGCAGAGGACATAGATTTTGAACCCGTATATATCTTAAGCGGGTCAAACGGAGAATATTATTCTCTTCACGGGGAAAACGAACTTAATCAGGGAATCAGAGAAAAGATTATTTATGAGCTGTACGGCTCAAAGATATGGGTTGAGTATGTGTATAAGGTTAACAATCAGTGTTCTCTAACTGATGTGGAAACCTGCTGGAAAGGTGCGGCGGAAGGACTTGGGATAGATGCCGAAGCAGTTGAGAAAAAATACAATGAAGAATTCAATTCCTATGCCGATGCAGAGGTTTCTTCAGCAGTATACGGCTCTTCACCCACAGTAACAATAAATGGCATCAAATACAACGGAGCGAGGACTCCTGAAGCTTACAAAAACGCAATCTGCGAGGCGTTTCTTGCACAGCCGGATTCATGCTCAAGCACCCTAAGCGAAGATGGGGCATCAGCAAGCGGAAACTGCTGATTTTTTTCTCTTTATTTTTCTCTGTTTCCAGACATCAGAACTATTTTTAATACATTAATTCCATAAGTTGAGATATGTTAACGGAAGAATGCGGAATTATAGCTATCTCAGTACCGGAGAAAAAAGATATTTTTGCACTTCTTTATCAGGGATTGCTTTCAATACAGCACAGGGGACAGGATGCATGTGGAATTGCTTTTTATGATGGAAAAATCAGGGCTGTTACCGGGATGGGGCTTGTCGGGGAGGTGTTCAGAAAAAAAAATGTGGTGGAAAGCAAGATTGGCATTGGACATACCAGGTATCCAACAACTGGAAAATGCAGCAAAGCAGATGTCCAACCCACAGTTTATGAAAATGTTGCGGTCGCACACAACGGACACATCGCAAACTGCGAAGAATTAAGAAAACGATTGGAAGAAAGGGGGTACTCTTTCAGAGGAAATGTTGATTCAGAGCCATTGTGCTATATCATTCATGATTTTATAAAACTGGGAAAGAGCGTAAATGAAGCTGTGGAATGGATTTTTAAGAACGTTGAGGGGGCATACTCAGTAGTTGCAATTATTGACGGAAAATTGGTTGTCTTCAGGGACCCGTTCGCAGTAAGACCACTGATTTATGGAACCAAAAAAGGAGCGTATATCTTTGCTTCTGAAAGTGCAACCTTGGATATTCTGGGGGTGGAATATGCTGGGGATGTGGGTGGCGGAGAAATTGTAATTATTGAGAATGGGAGCATTAAAAAAGAAAGAATTATAGAAAAAAAACCAAAACACTGTATGTTTGAGTATGTTTATTTTTCAAGACCGGATTCAAAAATAGATGGGAAACTAGTATATTCCGCAAGATATGGGCTGGGGGTGGAACTTGCAAAGGAGCACCCGGCCGAAGCAGACCTGGTTGTTCCTGTTCCTGACAGTTCACGGCCTGCTGCAAGAGGGTTCTCGGATTACAGCGGAATTCCTTATGAAGAAGCACTGATAAAGAATAGATATATCGCAAGGACATTTATCATGCCGACACAGGAAGAACGGGCGGGTGCGGTGAAGGCAAAACTAAATCCGATTAAGGATTTAATTAGAGGAAAAAGAATTATTCTTGTTGACGACAGTATTGTGAGGGGGACAACAATGAGGGAAATTGCAAAAATCGTGAGGGCCGCAGGGGCTGAAGAGATTCATCTCCGGATAACCTGCCCACCCTTAAAGGCGCCTTGTTTTTACGGGGTAGATATGTCCACTTACCGGGAATTAATAGCGAACAGAATGAGTATTAAAGAGATAAAGGAATTTCTTGGGGTTGAATCTCTTGGGTATTTGTCAATTGAAGGCTTGGAAAAGGTTCTTGGCGTGCCGGTATGCACCTCATGTCTGGACGGGGAATACAATACTGAATATATGAAAAAGCTTGCTGAAAAAGTAAAAAAAGAGGATGGTGGACCGCGTGGGTGTTGTAAGAGCAAATAAAAAGTATCTGGAAAAAAAATGTGGATTGAAAGAAAGGAAGCTGATTGATGTTCTCACAAATATCGGGCTCCCTGTTGAGATTGAAGATGAACAATATGTGATTGAAATAACTCCAGACAGGCCAGATTTGTATTTTATAGAAGGGATTGTGCGGGTAGTTAGTGCATATAGTTATGGAAAAAAGCACAGATACTCTGCAAAAAAATCCAGATATGAAATCGAAGTTGATAAAAATGTTGAGAAAATAAGGCCGTATATTAGTTCGTGTGTGGTCAAAGGAGTTAAACTCGAAGAGGAAGACATCTTAAACTTAATTGACGTACAGGAAAAACTCCACCAAACGGTTGGAAGAAAAAGGAAAAAGGCGGCTATTGGGATACATAATTTTGATGTGATTGAATTCCCTTTGACTTATTCAGTAGTTAAAGAGAAAAAATTTATTCCTCTTGAGTATTCAGAAGAAATGGGAATTGGAAGGATACTTGCAGAACATCCCAAAGGCGTTGAGTATTCCCATCTGGTTGAAGACGGAAAATATCCTTTGATTGAAGCGAAGAACGGAGTGGTGGCATTCCCTCCAATAATAAATGCTGATAGGACAAAGCTCGGGAAAGGAGTAAAGAATATCTTTGTAGACTGCACTGGAACCCATAAAGAAACTGTTGAGGGGATTGTAAATATGATTGCATGTGCTCTCGCTGATACAGGCGGAGAGATATACGCAGTTAAAATAAACGGGGAGGTCCACCCCAAATTAGAATATCCTGAAATTGCCCTTAAAACTGAGTGGGTTAACAAAATACTGGGAACCCAACTGAAAAAGGAGGAAATGAATTGTGCGCTTGAGAAAATGGATTATGTAGAAAGAAAAGGGGGAATTTTTTCCCAGCCTTATAGAATGGACATCATAGGAGATGTAGATATAATGGAGGACGTAGCAATCGGGATGGGATATGATTATTTTAAGCCCACTCTCCCTGAGTTTTTTACTTCAGGAAAGTTAACTGAAAAAACAAAAAAGGAAGAAACAGCAACAGAAATTATGATAGGAATGGGTTTTCTTGAGATAACCACCCCCACTCTTGCCGACATGGGCAAATGTCTGGAAAAACCGGTGCTGAAAATTAAAAATCCCCTTAATGTGGAGAATACAACCTTGAGAAACAAGCTTTTGGAATCCGGTTTAACAGTATTGAAAGAAAATAAGATGAAGGGAATACCCCAAAAACTTTTTGAAATTGGAGAAATTTATGATGGTGGAGTAAAACAGCGGGTAATGATGCTGATTATGGATAAAAGTGCGAATTTTAATGAAATAAGGTCGTGTGCCCAGAGGTTCTTTTGGGAGATGAATATTGAATATAGAATAAAAGGGAAAAAATCAGATTATATGAAAGGAGAAAGAAGCGGGGAGATATTTTCCGGAAAGAAGAAAATCGGCGAAATCGGGGAGATAGCTGATGAAATCCTTAAGAGCTGGGATATTCCTTTTCCTGTGGCATATTGTGAAGTAGAGATATAGGGGAGACCCCTTAG
>JAFGQX010000016.1 GCA_016935455.1 Microcaldota archaeon | reverse complement strand
GGGGAAAGAGCAATTCTTCAGAGAAAAGTCCAGCCCCAGATATTAAACAAAAAACTTGTAGAATTCATAAAACAGTATGTTGTATGCAATGTATGCAACAAACCTGACACGCACATAACCTCCGCTTCAGGAATTAAAGAGCTTGTATGCGAAGCCTGCGGAGCAAGGAGGTCGGTGAGATAACATGGCCGGCGGAAAAAGAAAAAAAAGATATTTTGGAAAAAAGAAACCAAAGAAGAACTATGCCTCGCAGGAAGGGGAAGAGATCCAGAGAGTCCGCCTTCCCAGAGGGGAAGGGGAGGTCTTGGGCCTCGTAACTGCAATGCTCGGAGGAACCCGTTTAATGGTTGAATGCAAGGACGGGAAAGAAAGAATGTGCAGGATTCCGGGAAGGCTGAGAAAAGGAATTTGGGTCAAGGAAGGAAATTATGTGATTGTGAAGCCTTGGGAGATTGAAGGGGAAAAGAAAGGAGACATAATCTGGAGATATAATCCAATTCAGGTTAAATGGCTTAAGAAAAAAGGCTACATATAACTTTTTACAAAGTGTAAATATTCTTTCTGTGACCAATTTTGACAACTGCCAAATTGTTTAATTTTTTTTCTATGTGGATTATTATTCTGTAATCTCTGACCCCCAGCCGGTAAAAATCTGTGCCCGCAAGTTTACGGAGATACGCCCTTGGATTATGGACTATTCTCCCCAGAACACCCACCACTCTTGTTTTAATTTTGCTGTCTAGAGAATCAAAATCAGTTTCTCCTTTTTTGGTAAAAACTACGGAATACAAATTCTCACTTCTTTAGTTTTTCTTTTATGGACTCAAAACTTACAACACCGCCTTTTTTGTATTCTTTGAAAGAAGCTTCCAGCTCTTTTTTGAATTCTTTATTAATCTCCAGATGGTCTTCTATTAAATCTTCAATTACCTGCTCATATGTTTCCCCGTCAACTATTTTGATTGAGTCAAGGGCTCTTTTTGTTTTTGCCGATATTTTTATTGTGGTATACATAAGTATACCTAAGTATAGAAAAGTTAAAAACTTAATTTCCCAGTTATATTTTTATTTTAAGAGCCCTTATTTATCTGATGGCAAGAAAGGTAAGCAAAAAAAAGAAGCCTTCCAAAGACGACTATCTTTTAAAAGAAAGAGAAAAGCTTGAAGACCTTGTTTTTGACAAATATACTCTTAAAACACTTGCCCGCCTCCTTGCAAAAAATATAATAACAAAAATAGACTGTCCTATTTCAACAGGAAAAGAAGCGAATGTTTACAGAGCAACAAAACCGGACGGAAAATTTGTTGCTATAAAGATATACCGGATAGAAACAACCCGTTTTTTCAGGAAAATCTGCTACATTGAAGGCGACCCGCGTTTTGTGAAGATAAAAAAAGACAGAAAAAACCTTGCATTTGCCTTTACAAAAAAGGAATTCAAAAACCTTACCCTGTGCCGCAAATACAAACTTAACACCCCCAAACCCATTTTTTTTGAGAGAAATGTTTTGGTTATGGAATTTTTGGGAGAAAAGGGAATCCCTTACCCCCCAATGTATAAGATTGATGTTCCCGGCAGTTTTCTTGATATTATTCTTAAACAGGTAAAAAAAATGTATTCGCACGGCTTGGTCCACTCAGATTTAAGCGCCTACAATATCCTTGCAGGTAAAAAACCCTATCTGATTGATTTTGCACAGGGGGTAGTTTCCGAGCACCCCAGATTTGAGCAGTTTTTGGAAAGAGATGTGGGAAACGTCCTCCATTTTTTCAGAAAAGATGATGAAAAAGAAAAAGTTCTCAAGTGGATAAGAGAGAAATAATTACATATACTCCGGGGTTTTAATCCCCAGGAGATTAATCCCGTTCTTTAGAACTACGGATGTTCCGTGAACCAGTGCAAGCCTGCTTTGGGTTGTTTTTTCATCCATACCCAGCACTCTGTTTGCCGCATAAAATGAACTGAATGCAGAAGAAACATCCAGAAGATAATCAATAATGATATGTGGCCTGAATGTTTTTGCGCTCTTCTCAACAACATCAGGAAATCGGTTAATCAGATTGACAAGTTTTTTCTCTTCACTGCTGAAAGAATGTCCTTCTGCAGCATCTCCTTCCGAACCGCCTTTTTCCAGAATAGACCGGCACCTTACATATGAATACTGGAGATAAGGCCCTGAATCGCCTTCAAGATTCAGCGCTTCCTCCCATTTGAAGACAAGTTTTTTGTCCGGAGAAGTTCTCAGAAATGAAAACTTTATCGCGCCCTCCCCGACAGCTTCGGAGATATTTTCCCGCTCTTCCGCAGAATAGCCCTCCTTTATTTTTTTCTTTACTTTCTTTTTTGATTCTTCCAGAAGTTTGTCCGCAGTGTACCCTTTCCATGTGCCTTTTCTTCCGGAGAATTTTTCTTCAGGCAGTTCGGCATGTTCGTATCCGATGTGAATGTAATTCTCCGCTTCCAGGATATAATTAAGCCTCTTTAAAACCTCTACAACTACTTTCTGCGGATACGTCTGTTCGGCCCCTATGACATTTACAATCATATCTGCATTCCCGAAATTCATTTTTTTACCTGATTCGGATGTTTTGTATGCCATTTTCCCGTCCGGCTGCTTGAGAAATTCCGCATATTTAAAATTTCTTTTAAGTTTTCCAAACTTCCATAAGTGAAATATTGCATCCTTCCCGGTGTATGTCGCGGTTCCGTTGCTCCTTATAAGAATTTTATCCGGGTTCTTCAGGTTTGAAAATTCGCCTTTCAGCTTTACAACCCAGCACCCTTTATTCTCCCCTGTTTTTTCATATTTGATTGCTTTATTCTTTTTAAGAAGCTCCAGCCCCTCCTGAAATATTTCCCTCATTATGTCCGATTCAAATATTAGAGCATCGTGGTATATCCCGTAATCAAAAGCAGTCTGGTACTGGTATTTTACGCATTCCTCTGCAAGCCACCTGGCCTTTTTTGACATTTCCGAATCCCATTTTTCCATCCGGTGCAGTATTTCATAAACCTGATTTTTGATATTCTCGTCATTCTCTATCTTTTCTGCGACTTCAACGTATTTTTCCCCGAGCCAGTGGTCAAATTTTCCTTTCGGCTCTTCCTTTAGATTCAGATAACCCCAGAGAGACTGCGCAACCTGAAGGCCGAGGTCATCTATATAATCCGTTCTTTCTACTGAATACCCGTGAAATTCAATTATATTTGCGATTGCATTTCCCAGCAGTGCATTTCTCAGATGTCCTATGTGCCACGGCTTATTAGGATTTACCGAAGGGAATTCAACCATGACCTTCTTTTTCTTTTTCTTACCGCCCCCG
>JAFGQX010000086.1 GCA_016935455.1 Microcaldota archaeon | reverse complement strand
TGCAGAGATTTTAGGACCTGAGGAGGTTACTGTCGGCGAAGAAGAGGAGATTATCATAACTCTTCAGAACAGCCCGTATTCTAATGGAAACGTGCATATAACCGGACCAAGCGGGAAGCCATATATGGCATATACGGATGAAAACGGAAAACTTACAGTTCCATTTGACATGGTGGGAAACTACACAATTGAACTGCTGGTGGACGGCCATCTCCTTAAGGCAAAATCAATAGAATCCTTGAGCGTAATCGTTGAGCCTGAAGAAAAGAGCTGGCTTATACAGTGGTGGGAATCAGATGTTGGCAGAGGCATATCCCTTCTTTTCCTTCTGTTGGCAGTGTTTATAGCATATTATTTCCTCTCAGGAAAAACAAAGAAAAAGAAAAACGGCAACGGAAAAAAATACCGGAAACCATAACCTACCTTTTTTAATATTTTTAATTATTTGAATTCTTATGAAACTTTATGCACTCGGCGCTTCACGGGAAGTCGGCAGGAGTTCTTTTCTCCTGAGAACCGACAAAAATCTTCTTTTGGATTACGGCGTTAAAATCTGGACAGAACAGCGCGAACCCTCATATCCCCACCCATTTAATTTTCATGTGGATGCAGCTATAATCTCTCATGCTCATCTTGACCACAGCGGTTTTGTTCCCCACCTTTATACGATGGGCAATATTCCCTGGTATGCAACCCCCCCGACAAGAGATATCTGCGAGATACTCTTTCAGGATTCAATGAAAATAATGGGGGACAAACTACCCTATAAGCCCATCCATTTCAAAAAAGCAATGAAGTCCTGGAATCCGCTGTTTTATGGAAAACCTGCAAACTTTGGCAAAACCAGAGTCAATCTTCGTGATGCTGGGCATATCGCAGGTGCATCAATAGTTGAACTGGATTACAACGGAAAAAAATTCGTTTATACTGGAGATTATAAATCAGATGAAACGGATATGCACAAAGGTGCAGAGCTTCCCAAGGAAGAGGCAGACTATCTTATGATTGAATCCACTTATGCATTCAGGGACCATCCCGAAAGAAAAGAACTTGAAAAACAGCTTTTTGAAGAAATCCGCGAAACAATGGATGAGGGCGGGCATGTTCTTTTCCCTGCATTTGCACTTGGAAGGTCGCAGGAGCTCATTTCAATACTGAGGGGCGGAATAAAAGACGTTCCCATTTTTGTTGACGGGATGTCCAAAAAAATAAACCAAATTTATTCGAAATATCAGTTTTACCTGAAAGACCCCGAAAATTTCCTTGATGTTCTTTCTTCAGTGACCCCAGTTACAGGTCCAAGAACAAGGAAACAGGCAGTATCCCAGCCATCACTCATAGTAACAACCGCAGGAATGATGGAGGGCGGCCCGGTTCTTAACTACTTATTTAATGTACTACCAAATTCAAAGGTAATATTCAGCGGGTACAATGTTGAGGGGACCAACGGTTGGAGACTCCTTAACCACGGAAAAATAATTCGGGACGGCTATGAACTGGATGTTGACCTTCCGGTGGAATACCTGGATTTCAGCGCACACGCAGGAAGAGACGAACTCCTGGCTTTCATAAAAAAGGCAAATCCGGAAAAGGTGATCCTTGTGCACGGCGACCAGACTGAGAAATTTGCAAAGGAACTCAGGGAAATGGGCTTTGATGCGGTTGCCCCTCAAATAGGGGATTCGATAGAGCTGGCATGATGAAAACCATAAGCATAAAAACATCCAAAAAAATTGAAGTTCTTGATATAACTGAAAAGATTGCAGACAATGCGGGTGAATGCAGGGCAGTTCTTGTTTTTGCACCCCACGCAACTGCGGCGCTGGCCATAAATGAATATGAACCGAATATCAAATCCGATTACGAACTTGCTTATCAGGGGATTGTTCCTAAAGAAGATTATGCACATAATAAAATAGACGATAATGCCGAAGCACATATCCTATCCAGTATACTAAGCCCCTCATTAATTATTCCTGTTGAAAACAAGAAACTGGTTCTCGGAACCTGGCAGAGCATCCTTTTTGTTGAACTTGACGGGCCCAGGACACGCAGAATCCACATTCAAACTCTTTAAAACAAACCCCAACCTTTTTATATTATAAGTTATTGTTATTTGCATCATTTAAAAATTAGATTAAATAATATGCTCTAGGAGATTTCATGACAGATGATGAAAAAGTGAAAAACGGTATCTGCCCTGTCTGCAACTCAGCTCTTGTTTTCCAGGAAGGATGCAAGGTCTGCTACGGCTGCGGATGGGCGGGCTGCGACGGTTAGTTTTGAGCGTTGATACGTGGATTTTATGGCGCTAATGGGGCTGGATATTGCGGTTACAGTTGTTACAATCTTTATCATACTTTCAGGAATACTTATAGGAATAGGCAGGGCGCTTTCAATAAAACGCATTGAACTGTTCGGAATTGAAGAACTTCTTCAGTCAATAATAAACGGAGCGCTCATAGGTGCCGCGGGAGCCATAGTCGTTGCAGTTGACCAGATTTCCTCCGATTATTTCACCCCTTACTGCGAGCAGACAAGCATAGTTCCTGGCCTTACCTGCGTATTTCAGTCTCTTGCAGAATCGCTTTTTTTATTTCTTCAGCATCTTACAACGATGAATAATACTTTGGGTTATTACCAGTCCCTTGTGCTTGAATTCGGCTCATTTTCAATACAGCCTTTTATGAATCTTTCAGGCATATCCAGCATCTTTGGATTCCATATCTTGCTTACAAGCATTCTTTTGATAATGGTTGACCTGAACATCCAGATTCTTTCTTTTATATCCGAGAATGCACTTGGTTTAATCTTTTCACTTGGCCTGATATTCCGTTCATTCTTTGCAACAAGAAAACTGGGCGGGTTCCTTATTGCTCTCGCGCTGGGCCTTTATGTTCTTTATCCCAGTTTGATAATGGTGTTCCCTCCGCCCATTCAGGAAATAAACAATTCAACTATGATTATTGAAGTATTCAATAATAATACCAACTACAGTGCGGTGCCAATACTTGACCTGAATGACAATTATGCAATTGCAGAAAGAATGGACTTAATGAGCGTCAACCAGTCCTTTGTGGGAAATGTGACTTACATATCCGAACGTACAACAAACACCATCTCTCAGGCATCGTTCTATTCATTTATCGCCCCGGTGTTTTCATTGATAATTACAGTCGTATTTGTAAGAGAGCTCGGCAGTGTCTTGGGAGGAGACATAACCCTTCCGGTGAATATAATATGATGGAAAATAGACTTTTAGTTTGGTCAAGTTTGATAGGCGGGATACTAGCACTTCTGCTTTCTTTTTTATACGGCAGTTCCCTGCTAGCATTTTTTGCAGCACTGCTGTTTTTCCTTTCCATCCTTTTGTGGAAATACGGCTATCTGATTGTCCCGATGATAACCCAGCACACAAACATAGTTGAACTGAGAGATTCTTACGAAGTTGTTCCTGCAAGGGACATCATAATAAAGAGGACGGACAAAGGGTATTATGCAAGCAAATTTATGGAGATAAGATTCTACGAGAGCACCTTGGACAAAGAAAAGCGGGAAGTGAAAACGCTTTTTGAATCATTTGAGAAGGCAATCTTGTCTCTTAGGAACATCGTAAAAATCTCCCTTTTAATCTCTGCAATAGACCTTTCAAAACAGCTTGACGAGATTAAAACAAAAAGGTCAATAGCTGAGTCGAGGAAATCAAAACTTAAGCCCAATTCAGATGATGCTGTCCGCCTTGAAAGGGAAATCGCAATGTGGAACCGCAAGCTTGACCGTTTCTCAAAAGGAGAAAGATCTCTTGAACTTATTGCCTATGCTTCCACAACTTCATTCGGTCTTACAAAAGATGAGGCAGTTACAAAAGTAAAAAGACAGGCTAAAGAAGTGAGCACTGTTCTTTCCAGCACCCTCGGGTGCGAAGTCCACGACCTCATTGATACTGAAATGCTGAAGTGTTTTGAATGGGATTTGTTTTTCCCCTCTTCTTCAGAAGAACTGAGGGATTCTTTGGTTTAGGTGTTTAAATGAAACTTTCAAGAATGTTTTCAAGCGACCTTGCAAGCAGGATGATACTCATTCACCCGCCTGAGCCCAGAAAAGAACTTTTAATGTCTCTCCCTTCTGAAGGAATTTACATAGGAAAAACTAAATATATGAACGTCCCGGTTTACTGGGATTTTAAAAAAGTGATAAACCCCCATATTGGAATTGTAGGCATAACTGGTTCAGGAAAAAGCTACCTTGTAAAAACATTTCTTACAAGGGCCTCCCTTGTATTGGGTGCCAATGCACTGATCCTTGACTGGGTGGGGGAATATGGAAAATGGGTAAAACAGGCAGGGGGAAAGGTTATCAGTCTCAATAAAGAAAAACTCAATCTTCTTGATTTTGGTTTCACGACAAAAGCCGTGCGTATTAAGCAGATTATGTCCGCCCTTGATGTTCTTGCAGACCTTAAAAAGTACCCCACTGAAAGAGAGGAAATCGAAGACGCACTTGAAGAAGTTTACAAGAAAAAAAGAAAACCTAATCTGAGGGACATAGTAAAATATCTGGAAAAGAAAAAGAGATCGAAATCAGCCAGAATTCTGAAAAGGTTCACTTATGAAGGATGCGATTTTTTTGCAGGAAATTCAACACTCAATATCAAAAAACTCACCACTTCAGGTCTTGTTTCCCTTGACCTTCATGAGCTTCCAACAGAGGAAATAAGGAGCCTTGCAGGGCTCACCATCCTCCAGCACATAAAAGAACTGATGCGGGCTACGAAATACGATGACAAATCAGGCATCAAGCTCCTTGTTGTCCTTGACGAGGCGTGGAAGATAGCAGCAAAAGAAGAATCAGATGTGATAGATATCGTGAGAGAAGGAAGAAAATATAATTTTGCTTTAATCGTTGCAAGCCAAAATCCCACGGACATGCACAAAACAATCTTTAGCAACGTGGGAACAATGTTTATTATGAGGCTTGTTCTCAAGGAATTCAGGGATTATGTAAGAAGTTCAATAGGCTATTCACAGTTTATAGATTCTGAAATTTCAAGCTTTGGAGTTGGAGATGCAGCGGTCAATATGATATTCACGGAAAGACAGGCGCAGAGAGCCTGTTTTCTTCTTAAAAAAGTAGACGGGGAGGAGCCTCTTTTCCTCCTTAAAATTATAGGTGATAATATGGATGTTGAGGTTGAAAAAGACCAGCTTATGAGAATGCTTTATGAACAGGGGCTGGATGACAGCCAGGTTTCCCTCATTAAGGCAGAATTTGAAAAAAATGACGGAATACTTGAGGCGGAAAAACTAGTATCCTTTTTTGAAAAATTTGGTTATTCCCGTTCTTCAATAATCTCTTTTCTCAGGCAGCTCGGAGTCAAAGAAAAAAGGATTATTAATATCTTTTCCCTTGTTAAAATGCGCAGGGCTTCAAAAGGTGTCGTAGATTTAATTCCGGAGGATTAGTATGGAAATGAAAACCATTGAATTAAAGGCAAAACTGAAAGGCAAATCTTTCTCTTCGCTTTCAAAAGAATTCAGTGAACTTGGATTCAGCAGTATTTCTGTTAAAAAGAATGCCCTTGCCCTTGTAAAAGATACTGGAAAGGACCTTGAGGGAAAACCTCATAAAGATTATGAGATTCTTCTTGAAAAAAACAAGGTCATTTTCAAATATTCAGTGATGACTCCTTCCGAAGAACTCAGAAGGCGCCTTGAAGTGCTTCCGGTTTTTTTGAGCGTTCTCACAATAATAAACAGCTCATACATTATTGACCTTCTCCCAGTTTATGAAGAAATGGACAAAGCAATAAAGGATATGACCTCCCTTGTAAGCCGTGAGGGGATAGATTATACTGCGGAGATTTCCTCTTTAAAAATTAAAAACGATTCTCTCAAGAGAAAATACGACGAGCTCGTATCCTCAAGCGAAGAAAATGCAAGAATCCTTCTTGAATGCGAAAGAAGACGAGACGACTTAAACAGGAGGGTGGACTCTCTTGAAGGAATGTCAGACGAACTTCTCAAAGAAAAACTTTTCAAATGGATAAAAATCCACAACGGCACTGTCAGCATAGATGATTTTTCCAGTGCAAACAAAATCTCTCCATCCCGTACGGAAGAGGGTCTTAACCTCCTGATAAGAGAAGGATACATAAAAAGGAAGATAAAATGAAGAAGAAATCCTATTCATTCATAATCGTCAAGAATTATCCGGAAGAACGCTCATTTTTAATAACCGGAAAAAAAGGAAGCGGCTTATTTGAAGGACTTTTTTCCTTTTTTTCGGGAAAATGATTTTATTTTTTAAAACCTACCAATTAAATCCAACTTATGAAAATTCTTATTGTAGGCAATGGTGCAAGGGAACATATAATAGCCGAAAAAATAGCTTCGGATTCTGACCTTTTCTGCATTATGGGCAAAAAAAATCCTGCAATGGCCTCCATTTCAAAAGAATGGCATGTTTGCGATATTCATAATCCTTCTGAAGTTTCAGAATGGGCGGATAAAAAAGACATTGATGTCGCCTTTGCAAGCCCAGATGCGGTTCTGGAGGCGGGGGTGAGCGATGCGCTTGAAAAGAAAGGAATTTCCGTATGTTCCCCCACCAAAAAAGCTTCCAGAATAGAATGGGACAAAGAATTTGCGAGAAAATTAATGAAAAAAAACAGCATCCCGGGTCTGCCTGGATTTGGAATTGCAGATTCCGTTGACAGTGCCCATAAATTAATTTTAGAATACAAAAATGTCGCCGTAAAACCGGTGGGGCTTACAGGGGGAAAAGGAGTCAAGATTTCAGGGGACCATCTTTTTACCCAAGAGGATACATTAAACTACTGTAGTGAACTCATTGAAAAAGACGGAAAGGTTCTCGTGGAGAAGAAGCTTGAAGGCGAGGAGTTCACCCTTCAGGCATTCTGCGACGGCGAGCACATTGTTTTTATGCCTCCGGTGCAGGACCACAAAAGAGCATTTGAAGGAGACAACGGCCCGAACACAGGCGGAATGGGTGCCTACTCAACTGGAAAAAATCTTCCTTTTCTTACAGATACTGATTTAATCTCAGCAAGAGAGACAATGGAACAGACGCTGGAAGCAATGAGGAAAGAAGGCGTCCCTTTCAAAGGCATTTTATACGGGCAGTTTATGGCAACTGCTGAAAGACCGAAAGTTATTGAATTTAATGCACGTTTCGGAGACCCTGAGGCGATGAACGTTCTTTCAGTATTAAAGACCCCCCTCTCCAGAATATTTATCGACATTTCAAAAGTGGAGCTTCACGAAGCACTGTTTGAAGAGAAATCCACAGTGGTAAAATATCTTGTTCCGGCAGGCTATCCTTCTTCTCCTAAAAAAGATGCGGAGGTAAAAATTGACGGCGGACAGATTTCCGGTTCCGGAGCAAAGGTTTACTATGCATCCGTTTATGAAAAAGACGGGAAAATTTATACAACATCCTCACGTTCCTTTGGAGTTGTGGGTATATCCGATAAATTTTCCGATGCAGAAAAAACTGCAGAATCGGCAATGCAGTTTATATCCGGGCCGGTATGGCACAGAAAAGATATAGGAACGCCTGAACTAATACAGAAAAAAACTGACCATATGCAGAGGATAAGAAATGTATAAACATTTGATTCTTCTTTTGATTGTTTTTTCCCTTGTTTACCCCCAGTATGGGGAAGCTTACTACACTATTGAAAAAAAATGGATTTTGAGAGCTGATGAAGGTTCGGAGTTCAGAATCAATGCAACATTTATTGCAAATGACACATACCAAAAAATAATTGAAATCTCCGTTCCAGAGGAAGGGGAAATTCAGGAAACCAAAGAAGGTCTAATCTTAATTTTTGACGGAGTTTCGGAAGAAAACCCCGAAATAATTTCTGCAAAGGCAAAAATTCTTGTTAATTTTTCAGGAGCTTATGAAAATGATTTTCCTGTTGAAGTTTCTCCTTTTCCACCGTCAGGAAACGCCGCGTATACTGATGAAATTTCCGGTAAATCTCTCCAGCTTTATTCAAGCAGTTCTATGCTTGGAACAGTTCTTGCAATATCTGAGTGGGTCAATGGTTATGTGGAGTATGACCCCCTTTCCTCACAGGAATGTGATGCTGAAAATGCATTTATTAATAGAAAGGGTGTATGCACCGCTTACACTTACCTGTTTATTTCTATGATGGACAGTCTTGGAATTAAAAGCCGTTTTGTCTCCGGTTATGTATACTCTGCCCAGTGGCAGCCCCACGCATGGGCGGAGGTGTATATCCCTGATGCCGGCTGGCTTCCAGTTGACCCCACTTTCGGGGAAGTAGGTCTGCTTGACAACACGCATATAAAATCCTACCATAGTGAAAAAAAGGAAGAAATATCGGATGTGGTTTTTATAACTGGAGACACTTCAGCAGATTTTGAAAGCACCACCATCATAGATTTTATTGAAAAAAACAAAAGACAGTCCCCCTTTAAGATTTCCCATATCTTTAATGAAGATGCATATGTCCTTGAAATTTCAGTTGAAAACCCGTATGACCGTTATATTTTTGCTCCATTTGCTTCAAGGTTCCCAAGAAACTGGGCTGAAGGAAATTCAACCTTCCTTCTTTTCAAACCAAGGGAAATAAAAAAGATTTCGTATATCTTAAATCCGGGAACAATTCTTCCCGGATATGTTTATACGGTTCCATTTGAAATAACTATTATGGATTCCGATTATGAGGGGACGGTTGAAATTTCTGTGCCTATTGAAGAAGTTGAAAAAAAAGAAGAGGACGTATGCGCCGGATTTGCATTTGCAGTCCTGCCTTTTGTCTGGCTGGTGATTAGAAATGTATGATGTTCATGTAATCGGCGGAGGCCCTTCAGGTCTTATTTCGGCAATCTCAGCTTCAAGAGCAGGTGCCAAAGTTATTCTTTCCGAGGAACATTCCCGTTCAGGCATTCCACAGAACTGCTCAGGCCTTATTTCAAAATCCGGAATCGAGACTCTTTCGCCTTTTGTTGACTACAAGCCGGCAGTAATAAATGAAATCAGTAAGGCAGTGCTGTATTTCGGCTTTGTTCCTTTTAGGGTTAATTCCGATTCAGTGGCGTATGTGTGCAACCGTTCAGAATTTGATTATGCACTTTCCCAGAATGCAGAGAAAGAGGGCGTAAAAATAGAATATAACTCCCGTGTCAGGGACAACTTCAAGTCAGATACAATTATTGGTGCCGACGGTCCGTTCTCCTCTGTCGCAAGCTACTGTAATTTATCCCAGATACAAAAATATGTAAGTACAATGCAGGCAGTTGTCAGATACAAAGTTCCAGACCTCCACTGCGTTGAACTTTATTTTTCAAACAGTTTGTTCCCCGGTTTTTTTGGATGGATAATCCCGCACAATGAAGAATACTCTGAATTCGGTGTTGGCGTATCTCTTCCCGGAGATGCGAAATCCGCATTTGCCAGTCTTTTCCGGCTGAAAGGTCTTCGTTTTCCCAGTAATTTTTCATCATTTATAATCCCAGTTTCAATCAGGAAAAATTCATTTTCAAATTCCGGAAAGAAAAAAGTAATGCTTGTCGGAGATGCTGCGGGGCAGGTAAAGTCTACAACGGGAGGCGGTGTCGTATTCGGAGGAAACTGCGCAGCGATAGCAGGCTCCATGTATTCAGATCCTTATCCTTATGAACAGATGTGGAGGAAGAAATTCGGAGCAGACCTTTATCTTCATCAGATGATAAGGTCGTTCCTTGACAGGCTGGATGACAATTCTATGACTGCTTTTGGAAAATTTTTGAATACTTTGAGGTTTGGTAATTTTCTTTCAAAATACGGGGATATGGACCATCCGACCTCAATATTCAGCCCGAAACTTGCAAAACACTTTGCAGGACTTATTTTTTAGGGA
>JAFGQX010000085.1 GCA_016935455.1 Microcaldota archaeon | reverse complement strand
TTTTTTATAATTTAATTTAAACTTCAAAAATGGTGATTCTAATGGATATTATGGGCAAATTTAAAGAATCTGTTAATCTGGTTAATCCAAATTCATATGAAAAGACAATAAACAAATGGAAAAGCAAGGGAACGTTCGGCGAAGCAGTTTTTATGGTTGTAGTTGCACTTCTAATTACTTCTTTGATTTCTTATATTGCTGTACTTGCTTCCGCTTCACTAGTTTCTGAGAGTTACGGCCTTGGAATTGCAGAGCTGGGCCTGATACTTCCTCTTGTAATTTTGGTTTTAGGTGTAATCGGTTTTGTAATCGGCCAGTATATTTATCTGTTTGTTGCAAAAGCATTCGGAGGAAAAGGCAAAATCGGGCCCCAGTCACATTTAATGGCTTTGATTCAGATGTTCATAGCTCCAGTAGGAGTAATCCTTTCGTTTGTTCCCTGCCTTGGAAGCATAGCAACGCTTGTTCTTTCAATATGGTCATTATTCCTTGCATTCAAGATACTTAAGGCAGTTCATTCAATCTCAACCGGAAAGGCAATAGCAACAATAATTGTTTCCTGGATAATTAACATGATAATCATTGCAGTTCCAGTAATTCTCCTTGTATTGTATCTAATGCCGGCTTCAATTACAACCACAGCACCACTGCCGGTATACTAATCTTTTTCTTTTTTTCCTTTCTTATTTTCCCTGATGCTTGATTCATTTTCTCCAGTAATAAAAGAAGAATACTCAGAAGACCCCGAATACGGGGAAGCAGAATTAAATGAAGTGGTGAGAGGGGTATTTGAATCCAGGGGGATAAAAAAACTTTACAAACATCAGGCAGATGCGATTCAATTAATAAGGGAAGGAAAAAACGTAGTGATTACTTCCCCAACCTCAAGCGGAAAATCCGAAATTTATATTTCTGAAATAGTGGATTCTGCATTAAATGGAAAGAATTCAATTATACTCTATCCTACAAAAGCACTTTCAAGAGACCAGCTGGAAAAATTCAGGGGTTTTTCCTTATACGGAGTAAGGGCTGAGATATATGACGGGGATACTCCAGATTATAAAAGAAAAAAAATAAGAGAAAACCCCCCCAATATACTAATTACAAATATGGACATGCTTCATTACATTCTCCTGCACAACCGTTCATTTGGGAACTTTTTCAAGAATCTTAAATTCCTTGTTCTTGACGAGCTTCATGTTTATTCCGGACTGCTCGGCTCCCACGGTGCAAACATACTATGGAGATTAAAAAGAATTGCAGGGGATGTGCAGTTTATTGCAACATCAGCAACGGTGGGAAATGCAAAAGAATTTGCAGAATTAATTTTTGGAAAGGAAATGCATCGGGTATCCGGAAAATCCGCAAAAAAAGCAAAAACAATCCACTATCTGGTTAATCCTGAAACAGTGAGCTACACAACCGCAACAGTGGACATAGTAAAGGAATTAAACAAAAAATGCCTTATTTTTGGAAATTCCCATTCAGTTGTGGAAAGGCTTTCATATATTGGAACTAGCGATGATATTCCAATCAAAGTATATAGGGGAGGCTTAAACTATGAAAAAAGAAAAGAAATAGAAACCAGATTCAAAAAAGGGGAAATAAAATTCCTTGCAACCACCTCCGCTCTTGAACTTGGAATAGATATTGGAGAGGTTGATTCTGTAATTCTTGCAGGCCATCCAGGAACAGTAACAAGAGTAAGGCAGAGAATTGGAAGAGCAGGGAGAAAAGGGCAGGATGCCCTTGCAGTGTTTGTTGCAAGAAACAACCCTCTTGACCAGTATTATATGGACAATCCTGATGAATATTTTAACGGAGAGCCTGAGGATTGCTATCTAAACGGAGATAACCCCGCAATAAAGAAGATCCATATTTTAAGCGCCGCAAGGGACAGAATGCTCACTGAAGAAGAGGCAGAGCAGTTTCCGGAATTAATAGAGCAGTTAATTCAGGAAGACTATCTAAAGCAGTGGGGGAAATTTTATGCGCCTGCAAAAAGAGCCGGAAAATTGATCAAAACACTTAATATAAGGGGAATCGGAGGCACAATCCACATTGTAGATGCTGAAACAAACAGGATAATCGGCGACCGCTCCGAAAATATTGCACTTGGCGAGCTTTATCCCGGTTCAATATACTTTCATGGGGGAAGTGCATACGTCTCCGAAGCGCTTGACCCGTTCCAGAAAAAGGCGTTTGTAAGAAAAATAAGCCGCGAGGTTAACGAATATACCCAGCCTCTTAAAGAAAAAACCGCGGAAATACTCGAAGAAATCAGCCAAAGGGAGTGTTTTGGATATCCTTTTTACTTTGGAAAAGTGCATATTACGGACAGCATATACGGTTTCAGAATAAAAGATACTTACACAGGAAGAAATTTAGGGGAAAATATATTCCCGGAGCCTTATTTTTACCAGTTTGACACATATGCTGTCTGGATTGACCTTGAAGATATGGCGGAAAGGATAGATAATTTCGGGGACGGACTGCACGGTTTTGAGCATGTTTCCATTTCAATGGTGCCTTCTTTGACCGGAGCCGATGCAAAAGAAGTGGGCGGGATATCCTATCCAAGCGGAAGGATGTTCATATATGACGGGGTGCCGGAAGGTGCGGGGGTTACCGATGTGATATTCAAAAAGTTTGAAAGAATCACGGAAATGGCCTACAACCGTCTGAAAAATTGCGGATGCGGATTGGGATGCCCCAAATGTATTCTTGACCCGATGTGTGGAAATGACAACAGATATTTAAATAAAGAATCTGCGAAAATGATTTCTCAGGAACTTTTAAGTGTTAAATAATATAATGTTGTATATTGGTTTTTAACGTCTGAATTCTCAATTATTTATAAGGATTATATACAATTATATAATGCTTGAACTTCTTGTGGGAGGGGTTTTAATGGTTAACAAGATAAAAAAACGAGACGGTTCCATCGTAGATTTTGACAAAAAGAAATTGGTTACTGCTATTTTTAAGGCCGCGGAATCAGTAGGCGGTTCGGATTTAAATGAGGCTGAAAAGGTTGCAGACCTTGCCATAAAATATATAGACCAGAAATTCAAAAAAGACGAAATCCCCGGTGTTGAGGATATCCAGGATTTTGCTGAAAAAGCCTTGATTGAAAGAGGGCATGCGGCAACTGCGAAAGCATACATCATCTACAGGCACAGAAAATCCATAGAAAGAGAACTTAAGAAATTTATGGGCGTCCAGGACGACCTTAAGCTTTCAGTGAATGCTGTGCAGGTTCTTGAGAGAAGATACCTCTTGAAAGATGAGGAAGGAAAGGTTGCAGAAACCCCCAGCCAGCTTTTAAGAAGGGTTGCGAAATACATCGCATCCGCGGAATTTAAATTCGGCGGAAATGAAAGTGACGTTAAATACTATGAAAATGCTTTTTATTCTATGATGTCAAATTTTGAATTCATGCCGAATTCACCCACTCTTATGAATGCCGGAACAGAGCTGGGCCAGCTTTCCGCATGTTTTATACTGGGGGTTGACGACAACATAGACTCAATATTTGATTCGGTTAAATTTGCAGCTAAAATCCACCAGACCGGCGGAGGAACAGGATTCTGTTTTTCATTTCTCAGGCCGAAGGGGGATTTCGTTAAATCCACTGCAGGAGTGGCTTCAGGACCCATCTCTTTTATGACTGTTTTTGACCACGCAACCAATGTAATCAAGCAGGGAGGAAAAAGAAGGGGCGCAAATATGGGTGTCCTCCACATATGGCATCCGGATATAGAGGAGTTTATAACGGTAAAACAGAATTCCGGAATGCTTGAAAACTTCAATCTCAGCGTTGGTGTGGACGATGCATTTATGGAAGCCGTTGAAAAAGACGGAGATTATGATCTCAGGAACCCGAGAACTGGAGAACCTGTGAGAAAAATTAAGGCAAGAAGGCTGTTCAATCTTATCGCATACAGTGCGTGGAAATCAGCAGAACCGGGGGTTTTGTTTATGGATACAATAAACCGGGAAAATCCCACTCCTGAATATTCAATAGTTTCAACCAATCCCTGCGGAGAAGTCCCGATGCCTAATTTTGAATCTTGCAACCTTGGAAGCATCAACCTTGCGAAATTTGTTGATATTGACTGGAGCAAAAGTCCGTGGAAGAAAAAAATAAACTGGAAAAGACTGAAAAAGGTTGTGCGGTTTGCCACAATCTTCTTAGACAATGTTGTTGAGCTGAACAATTATCCCCTGAATGAGATAAAAGAAAGCACTCTCAGGCACAGGAGAATAGGCCTGGGCATAATGGGGTTCGCCAATATGCTCGTAAAAATTGGCATCAGATACGGTTCGGATACCTCTTTTGAGGTTGCAGAGGAAGTTATGAAATTTATAACTGAAGAATCAAGAAAAACCAGCCATGAACTGGGAAGGCTTAGGGGTCCATTCCCCGGATTTGAAAAATCTCTTTATTCAGGAAAGTACGATGCAATGAGGAATGCAACGGTTACATCTATAGCCCCGACGGGAACAATTTCTATGATTGCAGATACCTCAAGCGGAATAGAACCCTTGTTTGCACTTGCATATATGAAGCATGTAATGGACGGGACCAAACTTTACTATTCAAATGAGATATTTGAGCATATTCTTAAAGTAAGAGGCCTTTACAGCCAGGAGCTTATGCAGAAAGTTATTGAGAGCGGCACAATTCAGGATATTGACGAGATACCGAAGGATATAAAAGATGTTTTTGCCATAAGCTATGATATTGCTTCTGATGAGCATGTAAGAATGCAGTCTGCATTCCAGAAAAACACCGACCTTGCAGTAAGCAAAACAATTAACCTTCCCAACGATGCGGGCGCCGAGGATGTGGAGCATGCATATATGATGGCGTGGAAACTCGGATGCAAAGGAATAACCGTTTACAGGGATGGGAGCAGGGGCGCGCAGGTTTTGAATATAATAAAGAAGCCCAAACCGGCTTCAGCCGAGGTTAAGCCTGCACTGGCAAAACTTCAGGAATAATACTTAGGTGATTTAAAATGACAACAGTTAGTATAATAAAAGCAGATGTTGGGGGCTTTCCCGGACATTCAACAGTCCACCCTAAATTAAAGGAGAAAGCCGGCGAGATGCTGAAGGATGCAAAATCCAAAGGAATAATAACTGATTTTTTTGTAGGCTGGTGCGGAGACGACCTTGACCTTATTTTATCTCATAATAAAGGCACGGATTCCTCCGATATCCATGGTCTTGCCTGGGATGTTTTTAAGCAGTGCACTGAGATTGCAAAGGAGCTTAAGCTCTACGGTGCGGGGCAGGACCTTCTTTCTGATGCTTTCTCCGGAAATGTCAAAGGTATGGGGCCGGGTGTTGCAGAAATGGAATTTGAAGAGAGAAAAAGCGAGCCTATAATCGCTTTTCTTATGGATAAGACAGACCCTGGAGCATTTAACCTCCCAGTATACAGAATGTTTGGAGATCCCTTTTCAACTGCAGGACTGGTTATAGACCCTGCCCTTCATTCAGGATTCAAGTTTGAGGTTTTTGATGTTTATAAAGGAAGAAAAGTGGTTATGAAATGTCCCGAGGAAATGTATGACCTCCTTGCAATCATAGGTGGAAGAAGCAAATACATTATTAAAACAGTTTTTCCTTCCGCAGAAAACGGAAAGATTCCTGAGAAAGAGCCTGTTGCAGTTGTTTCAACAGATAAGCTCTCTTTAATCGCTGGGGAATATGTCGGAAAAGACGACCCGGTTGCACTGGTAAGAGCGCAGTCCGGCCTTCCCGCTCTGGGTGAGGTTCTGGAACCTTTTGCATTCCCGCATCTTGTTGCAGGATGGATGAGAGGTTCCCACTGCGGACCGATGATGCCGGTGTCTCTTGAAGATGCATCGCCGACAAGATTTGACGGACCTCCGAGAGTTGTTGCCCTCGGTTTCCAGCTTGCAAACGGAAAACTGGTAGGCCCTGTTGATTTATTCAAGGACAAAGCGTTTGATTTGACAAGGCAGAAATCGCTTGAAATTGCAGACTACATGCGAAGACACGGTCCTTTTGAACCCCACAGACTTCCGCAGGATGATATGGAATACACAACACTTCCTAAAGTTCTGAAGAAACTGGAGCCAAGATTTGAAAAAATCTGAGATGATGCCTGAATCTTTTGTTTCCAAAGATTTTGTTTATGCTGTGGTTGGAGTCTCATCCTCTGTTTCCAAGTACGGCAGCCGGATTTTCCGGTCTTTGATTGATAGGGGGTACACGGCCTACGGGGTTAATCCAAAGTCCCCGACCATCCATGGTCGCCCCACCTATAAATCTCTTTTTTCTCTTCCGGAAAAACCAGATGTAGTTATACTGGTTGTTCCGCCTGAAGTTTCATTAAAAATTCTGGAGGATGTGAAAAAACTGGGCATTAAAAAAGTGTGGTTCCAGCCCGGTTCAAGCTCCCAGGGCACAGATAAATACTGCAGAAAATACGGGATTAGTTTTGTTAAGGACAACTGTTTTATTACGGACGAGCTTAAGGTTGAGCTCCTTTTATAAGACTCCGGACTAAATAAACAAAGAGGTTTTTTAATATTTCTTTGGAAATTAGACTATGAAGTTTCATTTTATCTTTTTAATTCTCTCACTGATGCTTGTATTTGGGTGTATCGGCCAGGAGGAGCAGCTGCCCCCTGAAGAAGAACCAGTTCTGGATGAGAGGCTAGTAGATATTGTTACAAACGATGTATGTTTTACCGACTCACCCATTTCCAAAACAGTAAGCTGTATTTTTGATGACAAAGACCAGGTTATGGTTTGGGAATGCGCTGAATTTGAGTCCGACCAGCAGAAGGATACCTGTTATTCAATAGCTGCGGAACAGTTAATGGATTCTTCTTTATGCGAGAAAAGCACAGATATTGTGAACAAAGATATATGCTATTTTAATTATGCCGTAAAAAACAAGGATGCGGATATATGTACAAAAATCTCATCAACCTACCCAGAAATCTCTATGAGCTGTTATCACATCCTCGGTGCTGAAACCGGAAAGGCACATATGTGCGACGAGGATATTGACACCTATGAATGGTGCATTATGGAATCAGCAATAAACAGCGGAAACAAGGAACTCTGCGGGGATATAACTGTCTCCGGCCTTAAGAATGATTACTGCCTGTATGCAGTGGAAAATGCCTCTGAAAGAGAGGGATACTGCGATTCCGGAGAGTTTTATTTTGCTTCCTCTTCAAATACTGCGGATGCGCTCAGATGGATGCAGATGAACCACCCAGGTTCAACAATACTGAGCTGGTGGGACTACGGAGAACTTATTGAATGCTTTTCTGAATATTCCGTTTTAAGCAGGGAGGATACCATTGATAATCCTGAAAAGATTATTGAATTTGCATACCTTTTAAGTGAAGGAACTGAAGATGAATTGACCGCATTTATGAAAAAGAATAATGCGGAATACCTTCTTCTGAATGATGAACTCGCGCCTCTGGGCAAGTGGAGTGCAGTAAATTATCTCGGCTGTGTGTATATGAACCAGTCCGGCAGTGAGCCGTATCTCTCAGAATGCGAAGCAGAACATAGTGTTGAAATACTAGAACCTTCTGAAGAGGCGTGCAGTGCAGAAAGTATAGGGGGGACAGTTTATTATTCTTCATTTGGAAGGGAATACTGCGTCTGGGAAGCCCTGCTTGGTTATTCCGCATACGACCTCCAGTCCAATTCCACGGTGGATGCCAGTATATACGATATTTCCTCTTCCAGCCAGATGCTTCTGGTTCTTTACAGTCCCTCTATTCCGGAAAGGAAAGGAAAGTTTTATGATTCCAATTTTAACCGCGCATACACAGATTCGTTTGAGAATTTAACTCTCGTATACTCAGACAGACATGCATTTATTTACCAGCTTAAACTGAATAATACATATTTAAACATTTCTTAACATAAATAAAGTATGGCTTTTTTCAGAAAGAAGCAGAAAAAGACCCCAAGGATTCCCAAGATTCAAATTCCTGATTTAAAAAGAAGGGGATTTTTAAAAATTCTTGCCGCGGGTTTTGCCTGCGCTGCTTGTTCATCCTCTTTGTCTATTGTGAAGGAGGAACCCAAATC
>JAFGQX010000084.1 GCA_016935455.1 Microcaldota archaeon | reverse complement strand
TTTTTCCCTTTTTTTCTCCAGCCCTTCTCCGGAGGACTCTTCCGCAGATTTCAGCAGTGCAGAAGTTATTCTTACAGGCGGGATATCCGTCTCAGGATACATCCTGGCTCTTCCCGGCAGAGGTCTTAGGTAAGCAGATGTTCCGTCCGGATTGGCGCGCCTCGTCTCTTTCGGCACATCAGTCATCTCTGCCCTTTCAACAACATTGAAAAGTGCTTTTTCCGCTTTTGATTTAAAAGCAACAACCAGAACAAAAGCATCATTTTCACCAACTTTAAGTTTTTTTCTTGCTTCAGCCTCCTCATCAGTGCTTATCTTATATTTTGAGATATCCTCGTCGCTGTGTATTATTCCTTTGACTCCTGCATTTTTTGCATAATCGCTGAGTTCCGTTCCATATCTCCTTCCTTTCTGGGTTTCTTTTCCAAGAACCCCCTTGAAATTCGGGAGCCTTAAGCCTAAAACAGATTCACCGTTTTTAATCCCGGAAGAGATCAGTTTGGATTTTGTTGAGGCAAACACACTGGTAAGGTCCTTGAGATCAGGGTCAATTTTTATTTTATTTTTAAATCTCCTGTTCAGTTCTTCTTTAATCTTTATCAGCGAAAGCTGTCTTTTTACTTCGTTTTCAACAAAAAGGGGCAGAAGCTTAAGGTTCTGGGCTCCCTTGATTTCAACCCTTGAACCGCCTTCAATTGAAATATTAACATCCTGCCTTATGGTGCCTATCCCCCGCATGACCCTCCCCGTGGAGCGGAGTATCATCCCTATCCTTTCGGCAGTTTCAAGAAGATGGGCTCCGTCCTTTATATCCGGCTCCGTTGCTATTTCTATGAGCGGGATACCCAGCCTGTCAAGCCGGTATACTGCTTTTTCTTTTGACTTGGAGATTATTCCTGCGCTCTCCTCTTCAAGAGCAACGGCATTTATCCTGACATCGCCCCGGGAGGTTTTAACTTTTCCTCCAAGCGAGACAACTGCAGTCCTCTGAAATCCGGAAGTGTTGCTTCCGTCTATGACCATCTTTCTCATCACATGCACTTCGTCCACCGGTTTTGAGTTCAGATGAAGCGAAACTCCAAGAACAATCTGAAGTGCATCTTCATTCAGGGAATGGGGCGGTTCCTCATCAATTTCAACAAGGCAGTTGTTTTTCTCAAAAACCTGGTATTCAAAAGTGAGGTCTTTCTGTTTTTCTTTTAAAGAAGCCTCGTCAATCTCCCCAAGTTCGCTGTAAACCGGGTGAAGTTTACGGGTAATCAGTGAATCCGGACGGGCATCTTCATCAGTGTCTGAAGGGCAGCTACAGAAAAGCTTGTGTGTTTGAAGCCTCTGGTGAATTTCGATTCCGATTTTCAATCAGCCCACCTAACCCCTTTCTCTCCACGCAGGCATAGTTTTCATATAAGCCTCCGCTTTTTTCCTTGCTTCTTCGGAAGAGAGATTCTCAGTTTTAACTATGAACGCGGCCATTCCTTCCAGCACATCAGAATAAGATTTCAAAATTCCGTTCTTATCAGTACAATGGGTGCAGTATTTATTTTCTTTATTTCTTCCCCCAAAATCTTCAGGTTTTTCCATGGGCATGCCGCAGCTCTCACATTTTTTAACCATCAAACCACCTTTTTAGAACCCAAATATGAACGCTCAGAAATCTCTCCGGATATATTTGTAGTCATTAATTCTTCAACTTTCTTAAGATTTTTTGTATGCCCTAAAACCCAGCAGAGTTTTGTGAATGCGGTTTCAGGTATCCAGTCCATTCCGTCTCCAATTACGCCTATATCCCAAAGAACCTTTCCTGCAGAATAAACCTTGAGATTTAACCTTCCATAAATTGTCTGGGGGGCCATTACAACTGCAACACCCGAATCAATAAGCGATTTCACATTTGGGAGAATTGATCTAGCGTGTTTGTCTTCGAACGGATTAGTGGGTGCGTTTCCAAGCCCGGTCCCCATAATAACAATACCGTCATAATCGGAAAAGGACTCGAGTATCTTGGGATTAAAACCTGGATGGAGATATACCATTGCAACATTGGAATTTAATTTGGTATCCAGCTCAGGTTTTCTTTTTTCATCCCTTAAATTATAATCATCAACAAGAATATCGAATCTTTCGTTGGAGTAATCAACTTCTGCAAGGGGGGGAGAGTTAATGGAACGGAAGGCGTCCCTTCTTGAAGTGTGCATTTTTCTGGCACGGCATCCCCTGTGAAGGGCACAGAAATCATCATTGGTTGTCCCGTGCATGCAGATTGATATCTCGGCGACGTTTTTTCTTGAAGAATAGAGCGCATTCAAAAGATTCATTTTGTTCTCGCTGCTCGGGCGGTCTGAGCTCCTCTGTGCGCCGACTAAAACAACAGGAACCGGAAGATTTTTTATCATAAAACTTAATGCTGAAGCAGTATAATGCATTGTGTCTGTTCCGTGCATAACGACAATCCCTTTTGCACCTTCTTTAAGCTCTTCAAAAACAGAGCGTGCAATGATTTTCCAGTGGTCAGGGGCCATATCCTCGGAGAGAATTGAAAGAATATTCCTGGTTTTTATAGAAGTGATTTTATTTATTTCAGGGAAGGCACTTATGAGTTCTTTCGGATTAATCATCGGGTGGACGGCTCCGGTTTTATATTCTACCTTTGAGGAAATTGTTCCGCCGCATCCGAGAATGGAAACCTCACCTTTTCCTCCGGCATCATCTTTCTGTTTTTTTTCCTTATATTTTTCCAGAAGGGAAATTTCGCATCTGGCTGAATCAATCCCGATGTTGTAGCCGCTTGAAAGCTTAACCACAAACACTTCGCTCTCATATGCACGGGGCATTAAAATTCCGTCAAATTCACCTTCTTTTGTTTTAATTCTTATCTTGTCTCCGATGGAGATGCCGAGTTTTTTTAATTTTCTTGATAATTTTTCCGAATACATAATCAGCCCTTTATTTTGAATATTTTAACCGCGGAGTCAGATGTTTTGTAGACCAGTTCGAATCCGGGGAGGTCTTCATTTATATAGGCCCTGTAAAGATTTGAATTGTAGAACTGTCCCTTAGTTATTCCGTCTTCCGCCCAGCCGGATTTAAGTTCTCCGTTGTCTATCCATACGATGTCTTCAGTATAAAGAACCTGGTATATATTGAAATTATCGTCCGAACTGAATGGAAGCAGGAAACCTTTGTTTAGTTTAAGGTCGCCGGTTTCATACTTTTGGCTGAGATAATATAAAGCTGGAGTTGTACTTCCGTCAGCAAGCGTGGCCTCTCCAAGGCAGTAATAGGGAGTTATTGTTGTTGAATAGGATTTTCCAGAAGGAGTGTATACAATCTTGAATACAGTAGTTCCTTTCTTCCCGGAGATTTCTGAAATTGTGCATTCCTGGGTATACTGGGCAGTTTTTGGGATGTAAACAGTTTCAAACATCTGGCTCATTTCACAGAATGATTCTCCGGGGGACATCTTAACATCTGTTTGGTTATTTCTTGCACAGGCAAGATAATTAAGGGCACCATATTTCCCGCCGAATGCATTTCCTCCCAGGATTATTTCCGAGTCAAAAAGGGCATATTGTGAATCGTGGGCAGTCATATACTCCTTTAATTCTTCCGGGGTTCCGATGAGAAAATTATGGGCAACATCACCTATCATTGAAAGGGAACGGTGTTCATTTCTGACAACTGCATTTCTTTCTCCGAGGAAATTAAGCCAGTGGCCGTAGTCCCACCAGGAAATAAATCTGGCATTGGAAGGCGTGTTTCTCTCTATCCACTCCATTGATTCTATCCAGTAATCAGTAAGTCTTATTCCGCAGCGTATCTGTGCTATCTGCTGTTCTGCAGAAGTCATTTTGGTTGGGTCTGAGATGATAGAGTAGTAACATAATTTTTCGCTGTATTGATAGATAATTCCTTTGTTCGCATAGGCAACAGGGTCTTCCGCAGCAGCGCATATGTCTGAATCTGAATAGCCGGTAAGGGCGCATAATGTTTTCATTTTTGGCTGAAGGGCCACAGGGTCATCCTGAAAACGGACCGTCATTGTTCCGGATACAAGGTTAACAACCTGAAAATTGTTGTAAACCAGCTGGCCGAGCAGGAGGACAAGTCCTATACCTATAAGCGCATAGTAAATTATTTTTATTGATTCTGCAGTCAGTAAATTTTTGGTAATTTTTTTATAAACCAAGGGAATTGATTTGTAAAATTCTCCAAGGATCAGGCCTACTGAGCCTGCAAGGAAAAAGCCCATATAAATAGTGTATTTTGCTTTTATTATCCCGACGATTGTTGTAGGAAATAATATCCCAAAGAAAAGAAATATCAGTGTTCTTTCGCCCTTGAGATAGTTTCTCAGAGCTGACAGGATTAATGCGATATATGCAAAGAAAAGAATGGTCATATTCACTGAATTTGCTTTCCAGGCATAGTCAAGATGTTTGCCCAGAACGATATTGGCAACCCATACAAGAGCTGAAAGTGAAAAGTTTGCAATCCAGGAAAAAGGAGCGAATAGCAGGCCGATGCCGTCATCAAAGGAATGGCCTAAAAACCCGATGGAGCTGTCAAATGTGGTTCCGGCGGGAGCCTGCTCCTGAATAGTTCTGTCCAAAGGACGGTCGTACTGTGCAATTCCAAGGGTTGATGCTGCGAGATTTTTAATCGGGGCTCCCAAGGGAGTTAAAAATACTATCAGAATGCCCAGAACAACAATACCGTAAAAATAATTCATCCTTTTTTTCTCATCAGTGACTTTGATCTGAAGGAGATAAAGCAGACCGCCGAATAAAACCATAAATGCAATCCCGGCAAGGCTCGTTGGGAGAACAAAATTTCCAGTAAGATAAATGGCAGACAAGATAAATGCGAGAGCAGAGACAACAAGAACACCTAAATTTATCTGAAGCAGAAATTTCAGTTCTTCGGTTTCTTTTCTCAGAAATTCAACTACTGACTGGAGCGGAATGAATAATACTAATGCGGACATTGCAAGAACAAATGAGCTTGAGCCCAGTATTAACGCAAAGACGGCAAGCCAGGAAAGATATTCATAAATTTTGTCTTTTTTCAAAACTGCGAAGGCGTACATAGCAAGGAAAAAAGTAAGCGAAAAAAATGCATATGGCTGGACTTCGTATTCCCCGGCAAGGAGTTTGAGTATAAACATCGTGACAAATGATGCAAGACCCGCGCCGATGAGTGCAAATTCACGGTCATAAACTGAGGATAATAATAAGTAAAGGAAAAATACTGCAAATGCTGCTGCAATGGGGGGATAAAAGTTTGCTATTAAGGCAAGAGTATAATTGTAATACTCTCCGCCCTGAGTATAAAATGAATACCACTCAGCTTCCAAAAATGCGAGCGCTGGTACCTGCCTGTGGTTGACTTCAAATTCGGGATACCATGCGGTTTTGTCGTTGAATTCACCTATCCCGTCGGTTATAAGCACCTTTGCACAGTAAACATAATAATATGGGTCAAGCTCGTGGAAAACCGGGCTGTAAGACTGGGCTCTTATGCTGAAATTTACAAGGAGAAGAACGATTAATAAGAGGGAGATAATTGTGTTTTTATCTTTAAGATTAAATTTAAATGAGAGATACGGTTCCCATGCTTTTGTTTTATAAACAAGAGCAAAACCTGCAAGGTAGAATAATACTGTTACTGCAATGGCAAGATTAAAACTGTAAAGCACACCTGCAAATGAAAGCAGGAACATAACTATTGGCGGAACAACCAAACCGACTGCAAAACCTGCAAGAAGTTTTTCAGCAAAAAGAAGGTTTTTTTCTTTCAGTATTGAAAGAGAAACCAAAGCACCAGGAATAAAGTTTACAAGAAATATTAAAACAAATAGAGATAACGGATCGAATGCAATCATAACAAAACCCCATTACATATATTCAATCATTCCTGAAGAACTGACTTTCTGGGAAAGACCAAAATCTTCTTCCTTTCCAAGAATATACGGAGAATTAACTCCGGTGATTATTGCTGTTGCTCTTATTTTGCTTCTTAAATCAGGAATTATTCTCGCGCCCACCTTAACATTTGCGGCGGCATCAAATGACTGAGTTATATTTTCCCCAACGTCAATTGCTTCGCCAAGTGTAAGGTCGTTTCCACCTTCAATATGAAGCAGGCATCCCTTTGCCCCTTCATAATTCACATCCAAAAGGGGATGCTGAAGTGTGTCCTTGACCACTGATTTTACTTTTTCAACTCCTGAACCCTCACCAAGTGAAATCATTGACAGGCCCCCGCTCTTCATAACTGCTTTGACATCTGCAAAATCAACATTAAGCAAGCTGGGAAACATAATCGTATCTGAGATACCCCTGACTGCCCGGTTGACAACACTGTCTGCAAGCTCAAATGCCTTGTCTATCGGAAGGTTTGGGGCATATGACGCAAGGCGGTTGTTATCAATAACAACGACAGTATCTGCAATTTTTACAAGATTTGAAATTCCCTCCTGCGCTCTTTTGAGTCTTACTCTTTCAAGTGCAAAAGGATATGTGACCATTGAAACGACTATTGCACCCTGCTCTTTTGCTATCCGGGAGACAACTGGCGCTGCGCCAGTTCCGGTTCCTCCACCCATACCCGCAACAAGGAATACCAATTCATTTTCCCCTATTTCATTTCTTAAAAGGTCAATGTCCGCTTCGGCGGCTTTTCTGGCAATATCAGGATGGCCTCCCGCACCAAGCCCACGGGTAATCCTTTTCCCTATAAGGACTTTGTCATGGCAGGAAACAATGTTCAGATGTTTTCCGTCCGTGTTTATAGCCATTGTTTTTGCACTTTTAATGCCCGTTTTAAACAAACGGTTTACTGCATTGCATCCGGCTCCACCTACACCGATAACTCTTATTCTTATTTCGGAATTTTCCATTACGTCCGGACTCTGAGAAACTTCAGGAATTGTCTTTTGGATTTCAGGATTAGCATTAGCTTTTGCGGATTTAATAATATCATCAAACATAGAAACCACCCACTAATATTAGAAGATTAATGAGAAAGGGTTAAAAAGTATTGTATGGGGTG
>JAFGQX010000083.1 GCA_016935455.1 Microcaldota archaeon | reverse complement strand
TTTCTTTTTGCAGCGACTTTCTCAATGAGCGATTTTTTGTTCAGCGGGCATTCGACATAGAAATAAGGGTCGTAAGGATAGTAAAGCCTGAATGTTTTTTTGGATTTAAGGATGAGAGTTACGTAAGTGGCGCCTTTTCTTATAGTATAACTCGCATCCAGAAAAAGCGCTTTTTTCTTCTTCATAAAAGAAGAAATAAAAGATTGAGGTTAAAAAGATTAATCTTTTCTTTCTCCCAGCTTGTATTCAATATCCATTAATTTTGAGAGGACATCGCCGTGTATAAATCTTCTTCCGCCGATTTTTACATGCGGAATTCTTCCACGGTCAAGCCTTCTTTCAAAGGCATTTCTCCTTATTTTTATTCCCTTTGAATGGATTCTTTCAAGAGCCTGTGTAACAGAATAATACTCCTTGCTTACATGGGTAAGTGCATCCACAGCATCCCTTGGGATAAGTCTTCTTGTGCCTATTTTTACTGAAGGAACAGAACCTTTTTCTACTCTTCCGATAAATGCCCTGTAGTTTATTCTTTTGTTGAATTTTTTGTAAAGTTCAAATGCTTCTCTTACTGTGAAAAAGTCGGAATTCAGATTTAAAATATCTTCGAGAACCATTTTAGGAATGTATCTCTTTCTTCCAATTTTAACGAATGGAATCGTGCCCCTTTCAATTCGCCCCCCGAAAGCTCTGAAGGAAATGTAAAGACCGTTGTCTTTAAGATAATCATACGCCTCCTGAACAGAGTATAATTTGTTTTTCTGGATATCTGTCTGTGTTGCTTTTTCCTGATAAAGTTTTTTTGCCGAGGTAAACACATTGTTTACCGAAGCTGACAAAGATTTCTCTGCTCTTGACCTTGATTTCTTTATGAAATCAGGATCTATACTTCTAAGTCTATCGACTTGTTCATCCTCAACAACCATATCGATATTAATTTTTTTTCCTCTAGGCATTGGACCACCAATTGTGTTTATTTTTGGATACTTATATACGTTATATTATGGAAGACAAACTTTATAAATGTTCTGTCGGAAGAGAAAAACCAACGACGGGATTTTTTCAGATTTAATCTTCCGAGGTGAATTTTTTATAGAGGAGATATGCAATAACTGCCACAACTAATATTCCTGCAACCCATACACAATCAAACTGAAAACCACCTTCCTGCGGTTCTTCAGAAGGGGTTTCTCCTCCATTCTCGGGAGTGTATTCCTGTTCTACATAAGAGCCAGTAGTGGACGCCTTATTTCCATCCTCATCTTCAACGGTGATTTCAAAATTAACAAGAGTATTCAAAGGGGCGCGCTCTATTTCCGCAGTATACCATCCTTTCCCTGTGCTGTATACATTTGCAGGCCTCCATTCTCCCTCTAGATAATATCTTACTGAGATACCGCCCATCGCAACCCCGCCTGCATACTGCCCTTCATCCACAATATTCATTTTTAGTCTGGTTATATCTTCTTCCTGCTCAACCTTGACTTCCTTTATCTTTGGGGCATTAAAATCAAAAATTATAGTATAGTCTGTATCTACTGAAAGGTCAAGATGAGGTTTCTTGGCAAGATTTTTATATATCACTTCTGTCTGGGGGTAAGTGCCGCCTATATTTTCAATTAATGCGACTCCCTGGGAATCAGTAAATACGGTCTTGTTGTTTAATTTTACTTCGGCTTCCAGAGGATTTCCCTTGTCATCCAGCACAGTTATTTTAACGTCCCTTATAGGGAATTCAAAATCATAAACTATATCGTCGCTTACCGATATTGTCTGCTCCCTTTTTCCTCCGAGATAACTTACAACGATTGTGTTTGTCCCTTCTTCAACTGAAAAAAAAGCATATCCATTCTTGTCCGTCTTTTTTAGCACATCATTAACCCACACTGATGCGCCTTCCAGCGGATTGTTTAGATGGTCTCTCACTATAACAGTCATCCTGTATGCGTCAAAGTAGAAATCCACCGGATCAAGGTGGTTTTGTGCTACAATTGTTTTGGAACCGTCCTGGCTGCCGAATCTGGCATAAACAGTAATATCACAGTCAAGAAGTTCCTCGTCATCTTCCTGATTTGCTATTTTAAAAAAAGCCCTTCCGTTTTCATTTGTCTCTTTAAATGGGGTGGTGAAAAGGTCCTTGGTTGCATCTATCTGGTATGTAACCTGAACTTCGGCTCCTTCAAGGCCTCTGAATTTGGAGTCCAGAATTCTTATGGTAAGGTCTTCTGAAAAACTTTTATTGCATTCTGCAGAGTAAACGGAACCCAGAATTATCATTATAAGAAGAATAAACAATTTGGATTTCATTAGAGAATTTAATGTATAAAAATTTAAATAAACGACTGGCTGTTTGTTCTGAGGCACGCCCATAGAGTAAATGCAGGAATAAAACTGCTAAAGGCAGAAGAATAGCAGAAATACCGGAGAAAAGATATTGGCCGGCGTGGACGGGGTTTGTTCTGAGGCACGCCCATAGAGTAAATGCAGGAATAAAACTGCTAAAGGCAGAAGAATAGCAGAAATACCGGAGAAAAGATAGCCCCGCCCGGAATTTCGACAGCAACCGCATGGGATCCGGAACAATTCCAGAAGAAGGCAGACCTCCAAGAGATTAAGAATCTTTGATTGGGTCTGTCTTTCACGCTGTTTCGAACCGAGGTCACGAGGGCCAGAACCTCGCATCCTTGACCATTGTCCGGGAACAAAGAAAAGTCTTTGTCCCTTCTAGACTACGGGGCTAAAAGTATCTAGTATTGTCTGGCGACGTATAAATAAATCTTTGCTTTGTTTCCACAGGAAATGCACTTTTCATTTTTGGGTTTTTCCTTTGAATTGTAAAGACTTCCTCTTACATTTCCATGTGTTTCATCCCTTATCTTCTCAGCACAGGGTTTTCCGTCCATACTGTCCGTACAGAAAGGAACTCTTACAAAACCGCCTTTTTTCTCAAGAATGGAATTGAGAGATTTCATATCATCCGCTTTTGAAACAAGAGACTCAAAATGTTCTTTTGATTTGTTTTTTAATGAATCTTTAATCTCTTTGTTTGCATTGTCAATCTGTTTTTTTATCTCTTTAAACGGAACTTTTATTTTTTCACATGTATGCCTCTTTACCAGCATTACGGAACCGTTGTCAAGGTCTCTTTTCCCGAGTTCTATTCTCACGGGAACTCCTTTCATCTCCCAGTAATTATATTTGAAGCCGGGGGTGTTCTCCGAGTTGTCAAGATGCACAGAGTAATTCCTGGAAAGTTCCTTCTCAAGTTCCCTGCATTTACTGATTATTTTTTCATTGTCCGGCGAATCAGATTTAAGTATCGGAACCATAACTATTTGGACAGGTGCAAAATCAAAGGGAAGAACCAGCCCCTTATCATCACCGTGGGTGGAAATCAGGGCAGCATATATCCTTGAGATTGCAGGACCGTAACAGGTCTGCCAGCAGTACTTGTTCTCTCCGTTTTCATCCATATATTTTACATTAAATGCTTTTGAAAAATTCTGGCCGAGCATATGTGTTGACGGAAGCTGGAGAGTTTTCCCGTCAGGCATAAGTGTATCTGCAGCATAGGTATCCACAGCACCTGCAAATTTGTCCCACTGGGGCCTCTTAAAAAACAAAAACGGGATTCCCAGTTCCTCAAACAGCACCTGCTGGGCCATCTCCATATCCTGCTTTACCTGCACAAGGGCTTCATTTTCAGTTGCAAAAACATCGTGGGCCTCTATCCAGTAAAATTCTCTGCTTCGTATAAAAGGCTTCGTTGCCTTGGTTTCATGCCTCCATACCTGGGCTCTCTGGTATATCTTAAGGGGAAGGTCTTTTGCTCCCTGTATCCATAAGGAATACATCGGGTACATCGCAGTTTCGCTTGTAGGCCTCATTGCATATTTTTGTTCAAGTTCTGAATCCCCTGCATGTGTGACCCACAGCACCTCGGGAGTGAACCCTTCCACATGTTCGGATTCGGTTTTAAAATTGGACTCGGGAATTAGGGCAGGGAACCATGCAGGTCTGTGGCCGTTCTTCTGGAGCACTTCCTCATATTTTTTGTACATCTTTTCCATTGACATTACGGACCAGGGGAGAAATACTATGAATCCTTTCAGGTTATATCTGAGGTCGCAGAGCTCCGCTTCTTTTATTATTGTATTGTACCACTCTGAGAAATCTGATTTTTTTATCTTCATTGAGAACCACTTTTATATAAGTATGTGAAATCTTTTAAAAGAAAT
>JAFGQX010000082.1 GCA_016935455.1 Microcaldota archaeon | reverse complement strand
GATAGGAAGCACAGTGAATGATAATACAGCCGAAAATAATACTTTTGACGGTTTTCAGATTGCTTATTCCATAAACGATACATATACTCAGAATTACGCTTTTGGAAACGGACGGCACGGTTTTTATATCAACAATGTTAATTTGGCTTCTTTCACTCAAAATAAATCTATAATAATACTGAAGATGGTTTCCATGCACTTACGCTGGGGAACTCTACTTCCGAATTAGACCAGATTTATAATAACTCAGTAAGTTCAATCAATTATTATGAATTAAATCTTATTTCTTCAAATAACAATACTTTTACTTCAGATACAATTTCCCAGGACTGTAATGGTTCGTCTGCGATTCATCTTTCTAATTCACATGAAAACAGATTTACCTCTAATACGGCCCATAATGATAATAATGGAGGCAACACTTTTGATATTTATAATTCCAACAACAACACATTCACTTCAAATACGGTTTATAGTACAACTAATGCATATGATGGTTTCTATCTATATAACTCAAGCCAAAATATATTTACTTTAAATACTGTTTATGGAGAATATAGTGACAGCGGTATCTGGATTGATGATTATTCATTATATAATTCACTTACTCAAAATGTATTTAGAAACCTCCTCAGTGCAGGATATGCAGGTTTTCAGATATATGGGAATTCTCATTTAATTAACCACACTTATTTCTATGACAATACTCTCTACAACAATCTCCTTGATTTCTATTGGTATGGAAATCAGGTAAACAATAGTGTGGAATATGCTCTGCTAGGTTCAGGTGCATCTGCATTCAGGGTTTCAATTGAAATTAATGATGCTTCTGACTTTTACGGTGTGCAGTCATCAGCACCAGCAGCACTTCCTTACGGAAACAAAGAAGGGAGATTCGTTAATTTCACTGATGACGGTGCGGATGCAGTAATTAACCTTACAATCTACATTCCGGCAGGATACGACTGGACTTCGGTAAAGATGTACAAATACAATGGAACCTGGTATGAGATGTCAACCCTTCCGGGTGTAACCTGTTCCAAAACTGCGGATTATATAAGATGCAACAACATTTCTTCGTTCAGTACATTTGGTCTTCTTGGAAGCGCACCGGCTACAACCTCCAGTTCCTCATCAACATCAAAAACAACCCTTGATGCTGAGTATGAGTTTGATTGTGAAACTGGTGAACTGACCATATCAGTTAAAGATGGTTCAGAAGGAGTAAGCGGTGCAGTATTAAGGTTAATAGACCAGACATCACCTTTCCAGCCTGCAGTGGACAAAACAACTGATTCCTCAGGAGAAGCAGTGTTTGCAATAACCGAGGATTCTTCATACAAAGTAATTCCTTTTGACCTTTCAGCCAAATATACAATGGATTCACTTGAGATTGGAGAATTAACCCTATGTAAAGAGGAAGTGCCTGAAGAAGAAGTCCTTGAAGAAACTCCGGCTGAGGAAGAACAGCCTGAGGAAATCATACCGGAGGAAGAAATTCCTGAAGAGGAAACTCCGGAGGAAGTGCTGCCCCCAGAAGTAACCAAAGAGGAAGCACAGTCAGCAGTTGATGAAGCACAGTCAGCAGTAAACTCTGCTTTAAATGAAGGAAAAGACACCTCATCTGCAGAAGCAAAACTTCAGGAAGCAAAAGAGGCATTTTCTGCAGGAAACTATGAACTTGCAGAACAGCTTGCAGAAGAAGCGGTACAGCTTGCATTGTCAGCTCCACTAAAAGCCGAGGAGGCAATAAAAGAAGAGGAAATAAAGGAGGAAGCAGTTCCTGCTGAAGAAGCACCTGCAGATTATTCCTGGGCTCTGTGGATTGTTCTGATAGTTGTTATTCTGGCTGTTGGGTATTATTACTTCAAAAAATCAGGGACAAAGAAAGGACACAGAAGATAATTCTTTTTTCTTTTTATTTTATAAATACCTTTATAAACCTTACATAACATTAATTATAACACGTATAAAAACTATTTGCTTTATAAATTTTAAGGATTAAATAAAATTATTCTCCCAAACTATTTATGGTGATTTAATGGAAGACCAGACTTATGATAAATCTGTTAAGACTGGGACAACTACTGTGGGGCTTGTATCTGCGGAGGGTGTTGTTCTTGCATCTGACAGAAGGGCGACAATGGGCTATTTGATAGCAAGCAAAGATATAGACAAAATATATCCTATTTCGGATAATATTGCGATGACTGTTGCGGGTTCGGTAGGAGACGCACAAAAACTTGTTAGGTGGATGAAAGCTGAACTGAAGCTTTATTCCCTTAAAGAAGGAAAACAGATTACTGTTGAAGCAGCGGCGACTCTTCTTGCGAATATACTTTCGCAGTATAAATTTTTCCCGTTCTTTGTCCAGCTTCTCATCGGCGGAACAGACAGAAGCGGTTCCCATGTATACAGCGTAGATATGCTTGGAGGCGTGACAGAAGAAAAATACACTTCTACAGGAAGCGGTTCCCCGATTGCATACGGTGTTCTTGAAGAAATGTACAAAGAAGATTTGAATGTTGACGATACAGTTAGAGTTGCTGCAAAAGCGGTTTCCGCAGCTATGAAAAGAGATGCGGCATCAGGAGAAAATGTGGATGTCTGTGTTGTAGACAAAAGAGGTTTTAGAAGACTAGATAGAGATTTTGTTAAGAAAATTATTCAGTAATTTTTTACTTTTTTAAACTTTTTTTCTAACGGTGATTTAAGTGAAATACAAAGATGTAGAAAAGATAGTGCTTGATATAATGCCCAATGAGTGCCAGGTTACCTCTGTGGTTCCTGAAGGATTAGCTACTGCAATTTATGTTAAAAATATAAGGGCTTTTTATGACAACGACCAGCTGATTAAGCAGCTTGCAGGTTCTCTTAAAAAGAAGGTTATTGTAAGGGTGGATGCTTCCGCGCTTATGGAAGTGGAGAAAGCAAAAAAGGAAATTAAAAATCTTGTTTCGGAGGAAGCAGGGATAACAGATATCCTTTTTAATCCCTCATTTTCAGAGGTAAATATTGAAGCTCTCAAACCGGGGCTTGTAATCGGAAAACACGGTTCCTTGCTTAAGGAAATAATGCTTACGACAGGCTGGTCCCCAAAAGTTTTGAGGGCACCCACAATTCCCTCCGCAACATTAAACGGGGTCAGAAAGAGCATAATACAGGGCGGCCCTGAGAGAAAAAAGTTTCTTATGAAAGTAGGGAAGAGTATATTCCAGGACATGCCCAAAACAGAATGGGTAAGAGCAGTTGCCCTCGGCGGTTTCAAAGAAGTCGGGCGTTCCTGCCTTTTTGTACAGACTGAAAATTCAAAAATTCTGATTGACTGTGGTGTAAATCCGGTTTCCTGCGAGCCGAAGAGAGCCTATCCATATCTTAATATGATGGGCATTTCGTTAAGCTCCCTTGATGCGGTCATCATAACACATGCGCACATAGACCACATGGGTTTTCTCCCTTATCTCTTTGCATACGGGTATACCGGACCTGTTTACTGCACACCGCCTACAAGAGACCTTATGATTATGCTCCAGCAGGATTATCTTAATCTTGCGAACAGGATTTTTGATACCCCGCCCCCATATTCAAAAAAAGACATACAGACTGAATTAAAGCACGTCATAGCAGTTGACTATGGAGAGGTCGTAGACATTACCCCTGAAGTAAAGATGACTCTTTATAATGCGGGGCATATACTCGGTAGTTCCCAGGTTCATCTTCATATCGGGGAAGGCGCCCACAATCTTGTTTACACTGGAGATATGAAATTCGGTTTTACCAAACTTCTTAATCCTGCAAATACTGTTTTCCCAAGAGTTGAAACACTGTTTATAGAAAGTACTTACGGAGGAAGAAATGATATTATAAAAAACAGGTCTGACCTCGACATACGTTTAATTGAGGTAATTAAAAGAGCTGTGGAAAGAAAAGGAAAGGTTCTTATTCCCGTTTTTGCTGTGGGAAGAAGCCAGGAAGTTCTTCTGGTGCTGGAGCAGTTTTACCGAAGAAATCCGGACTTTAATGTTCCGGTTTATATCGACGGGATGGTTCTTGAAGCATCGGCAATCCATACCGCATATCCGGAATATCTCAGAGAATCACTGCAGAGGAGAATACTTTCAAATAATTCCCCTTTTGAATCTCCGATGGTTAGGGTTGCAAAAGGAGAAGACAAAAAAGCTATTGTTGACGGGGAGCCCTGCATAATACTTGCACCTTCGGGAATGCTTAACGGCGGGCCTTCATACGAATATCTTAAGCTGATGGCCGGAGATGATAAAAATTCAATAATTTTTGTCGGTTACCAGAGCCCTCTTTCTCTCGGAAGCAAAATACAGAGGGGTATGAAAGAAGTTCCAATACTTGACGACGACGGAAGAACGTCCACCCTTGCAATTAATATGGAGATTAATACTGTTGAAGGATTCTCAGGACACTCGGACAGGTCCCAGCTTCTTGCGTTTCTTAAAAACCTGAAGCCTACACCCTCAAGAATAATCACGATGCACGGGGATGAAAGCAAGACTGACGACCTTGCCCATTCAGCGGGGATTATGCTCAGAAAACCTGCATCTGCATTGAGTGATATGGAAGCTGTGAGGCTGAAATAACTAGGCTATGCCAACCTTTTCAAAAATAGTGTTGAACATCGGCACCATATAAAAAGGGACTGCGCATCCGGCGATTACTCCAGTAATAAGCCTTATTGTATTGGTACTTTCCCATAGTCCAAAAAGCTGTCCCGTTCCGTCAATCCCCAAAGGAATAATCGCAAGTATAAACCATATTGCAGGAGGCGGCATTTTTTCATTTTTCCATTTAGTAAAAAAAACCCCCATTCCTGACAAAAGGGCAGCCCAGTAAAGGCCGATGTCCCTTGAACAGATGGGAAGTTTGTATCCAGTACCGCCGTTTTTTTCTACTGTCTTCTCTTTTGAACTGCTGAAACCGCCCTCCTCAAAACAGTCTTCAAAGGAGCCTTTTTCTGGGAAATAACAATAAGACCTTGAAGCAAGCTGATGGCAGAGAGGCGAGTAGATCTCATGTACAGTGCTGAAAACATCGCTTTGATTCATAAATACCGGGACAAGTATTGTTGGTATCGCAAGAATTCCCATTAGCAAGATATAAATGATGTATCCTGTTTTCATTTTTCCATCTCTCTTCGTGTTTCTTCTATCTCCCACGGATATATTATCCATTTATCAGTAGTTTCTGCATAGTAATCCGGCCTGAATTTAGACTGCGGTTTGTAATGGAGGGACGCAAATTTTATTTCTCCGGGATTTTTTTCAGCAAGATAATCCCTTACCGCAGCCATGCTTTCTCCAGAATCGGAAACATCATCCACAACAAGAACTTTTTTTCCTTTTATGTCTGCTTGAAGGGGGTGGATTATTACTGGTTTTTCATTTTTTGTTCCCACTCCAGTATACAATTCAACCCGTATTATCGCTACATTTGAATTGTCTAAATAATCTGAGAACAGCCTTGCTGGGACCAGACCCCCTCTTGAAACACCTATGATAATATCAGGTTCAAAATCTTTTTTTATATCCCCGCACACCTTTTTTGAAAGCGCGATTATGTCTTTCCATTCAGGTTCAAGAAATTCCAAGACAACCACCTAAAGGTAATCCATAAAGTTTATTTTGGATACTTCCGTCGGTATGGTGTTGCTTACATAGACTTCTTCGCATATCCCTGAGAGTTTTTTAAGAGAATCTTTAAGGAAAAAACCATGCGTAGCACAGCAGATTATTTTTTCCGCACCTCCGGATTTAAGGTTTTCAACAGCCTTTATCATCGTGCTTCCGCTTGATATCATGTCGTCAATTATGAGTATATTCTTTCCTTTCACGTCAAAATCCATCTCAAGTTTTTTTATCTCTCTGTATGCCTCTTTCCCTTCCAGATATTCCCCTCTTTCTTTTTTCATTGATTTTCCCTTTCCCTGAACCATATAACCTGCGCCCATATCAGGGGTTATGACTTCGAGTTTTCCGTATTTTTTTTCTGCATATTCTATCAGGGGGTTGCTCAGGGAGACATTTTTTATTTTGAGTCCTCCATAAAAGTGTTCCCCGGTTTTTTTTAGGAAATGGCAGTCAAAGGTTGTAAGTTTCTCTGCCCCAGCCCATTTAAGGAGAGAACAGATGTATTCTGCACTGAGCGGCTCCCCTTTTTTCCATCTTTTGTCCTGCCTTGAATAAGGCAGATAAGGAGCCACAAGGTCAACCCTGCATCCGTTTTCTTTGAGTGTTTTCAGAAGAAACACTGCTTGTATTATTTTTTTATCCTGCTCTGGATAAAGCCTGTGATATACTTCTACTTTTTTTCCTTTAATCTTTTTAATATCCGGTATATTGACGTACTGGTCTCCATCTGGAAATCCTTTTATTTCTATATTTGGTTCAAGACGGTCTGAAAAATTAGCACTTGCCAGCTTCATAATCCTATTAAGTTTCAGCAAGTTTAAAATACTACTTCCTTCCTAATTTCCAGAGGATATCAAAATATTTTTTTAATCCTCCTGCAATTTTTCTGTCTTTTATTTTTATTATCTCATAATCCGTTTGTATGTATGTGCTGTCTCCGCAGATCTCAAATCCTACCTCGGAAAGGTATTCTTCAGGTATAAATTTTACTGAAAACTTCTTGTACCCCTTAGTCTCTTTTGCCAGTTCGCGGTTCTTTTCAGGGTATATAAGATAACTCGGTTTTCCAAATATGATCCTTTTGTGCGGTTTTTTCTTAAGATACTCCCACAATTTTTTTTCAAATTCGCTGCTGGAAATCACATAGCTGGCTTCATTTTTTTTAACCTGGTCGTCAAACATAAGCTGTATCATGTCTTTTCCTTTGAATATGTGGACTTCTGCAAGTTCTTGCCTTGGTTTTATTTTAAGAAGTTTTGGCACCGT
>JAFGQX010000081.1 GCA_016935455.1 Microcaldota archaeon | reverse complement strand
TCTTATAAAACAGTAAAAAAAATCTTTCATTATCTTTCAGTAAAAAAATCAAAAACAAAGCCTTCCGCAGGCTTTCTTTTGAAACACAAACTCGTATTCTTAAAACCAAGCGACAGAGTTGGAAAAGCAGTCCGGATAATGCGGGAACTCGGCTATTCCCAGCTCCCTGTGCTGGCAAAGGGAAAAAATATGGGCTCCCTCAATGAACAAAAAATCGGGAACATAATTCTAAAATACGGAAGAACTTCCGCAGTTTCTATGGAGGTTTCTGAAATAATGGAAAGTCCATTTTCAGAAATAGAATACTCAACTCCCGCGGAATCTGTTTATCCGCTTGTTCTCACAAACAACGCCGTTCTTGTTAAAAAATCCGGAAAAATAACCGGCATACTTACCAAATCAGATTTTCTTTAGCTGACTTCTATAATTACACTGTCCCCGTTTTTCTTTTTAAGAATTTTCTGAAGATTGTCCCTGTGAATTATCTCCACCATATCTTTTCCATAGTGGGTTCTTAACGGCAGTATTACTACCGCATCAATGCCGTCTATTTTTGCTTTCCAGCCGTGTATCTCCCCGAATGTCCTTTCCTTTGTCTTAAAACCGCTTATTGTGTAAGGTTCCTTCCCCAGTATTATCTCTCTTTTTGGGATATCTTCGCCGTTAATCCGGATATTTAATGTTCCGGGATAAGGTTCAAAACCTAATTTTTCTTTTATTTCTTTCCTGTAATGCCCGAGCGACAAATAATATCCGCCTTCTTTTGTTCCCTCTTCTATCTTTCCTTTGAGCGTTATTCTGTTGTCTTCTTCCAGAAGTCTCTTAATCTCAATAAATTCTTTTTTTATTTCATCCATCAGTTTTTCAGTTATCAGAATTCCTTCTTTCCCTCTTTTTATTTTTCCTTCCTCTTCAAGCCTGATCAGCCTCACCGAAACATTCTGCTGGGACATCCCTGTTTTTTCAGCAATTACAGTGGTGGATTCCTTTAATGGAACACAATGGGCTTTTTTTTGAAGAAGGTATTTTGTAAGCTTGTCCATTACTCTTTCTTTTTTCCAATATACTTTAATTTATTTCACATCTGGAAAAACACATGATTTCGTCTTCCTTTGAATTCAAAGGGCTCAATTTTGATGTTTTCAGGCAGGTTTACCCCCCGCAGGAAGATTCATTTATGCTCGCCGAGTTTTCGCCTCTCCTAAAAGGGAATATCCTAGAAATCGGCTGTGGCTGCGGGATCCAATCCGTATTAAATGCAGTTTCAAATCCGGAAAATACTGTTTTGGGTGCTGATATAAATCCCCTCGCAGTAAAAAATTCAGTCCATAACGCATCAAAAAACAAAATCAAAAATGCAGAATTCATAAACTCAGACCTTTTTTCCAATGTTCCCAGCAGGCTCTTTGACGGCATAATTTTCAATCCGCCCTACCTCCCGACCTCTGAATCCGAAGTGCTTTCCGATTATGAAAATTATGCGTACGACGGCGGAGCAGACGGCCGTGAAACAGTTGATTCTTTTTTAAAGCAGTTTGGTAATTTCCTTAAACCTAACGGCTCGGTTCTTTTTGTACAGAGCTCACTTAATTCCCCGGAAAAAACTTTTGATTATTTGAATGACCGGAATTTTAAAGTGAAAATCCTCGCCGAGAAACCCTTCTTTTTTGAAAAAATCCAGATTATGCTTATCTGCACTGCTTCAGCACTTCAATAATCATAATGGCCTCGCTTTTTCTTATTTTTGATTTTGAGATTATCCTTCTCAGAGCAACTTCCGCACTTTTAGGATTTTTAGATTTTATGCAGAGCCTTTTCCATTCATTCATTATCTTCTTCTTTTCACCCGGACCCATAACCAGTTCAGTACTCCTGAATTTTTTTCCGCTTAATTCGTAAAGAATTACTGCAAGCGCATGAGAAATATTCAGTGTCGGATATTTTCCACCAGTTTCAATAGTGATGAGGATATCGCATTCATTTATCTCTTCAGGAACAAGCCCGATCCCCTCCCTCCCGATAAGAAGAGCTGTTTTTCCTTCAGAAAAATTTTCAATATTTAGTTTTCCAAGAGGAACGACATCCCTTATTGTCCTTTTGTTTCTTTTTCTCACTGCAGTTGTTCCGATTATGTGGCTGTATTTTTTTATTTCCCTTCCAAAATTCCGGACAATTTTTGCTTTTTTAAGTACGTCCACTCCGTGTTTTGAGTATTTGACTGCCTTTTCCCCCACGGGACATCCGGGGTTAACAATAACCAGTTTCTTTCTTCCGAAATTTGCCATTATCCTGCATACATACCCTATATTCATTTCATACTCGGGCTCCACAAGAATTACAGTCAGGTCCACAGATGTTTGGTTCCCGATTACATTTTTAAATATTAACTATCTATTATAACTCCACAATCTGGGAGTAGTGTTCATAATGGATTCCGAGGAAGTTAAGAGCAAAATAAAAACGCTTGAAGACAGAAAAAAGAGACTTATTGAGCAGATAAAGAAACTCAACGACAGAAAAAGATACAAGGAATATGAACAGAGAGCGCTCGTTCCTTTTGTTGAAAAAACAAAGGAAGTGAGAGTGGCCCCTCTGCGAAAGAAAATGAAATACCTTGAATTTAAAATTGCAACCCAGGCATTTACCCCCCAGAAAGAAAGACTTATGCTTAAAGAACTCAATAAACTTGAGCAGGAATATTCTGAAGTAAGAGAGATAGAAAGGGCAAGGAGAAAGGTAAAACTTGTTGAAAAAGATATTGAAGATGCAAATACCGGAATTGATTCAATAGAAAAAGAGCTCAAGGACATCAGGGAAGAACTCAAGGAGCTTTACAAAAAACAGAAGATAACCCGCGTTGCCCACAGCAAAGGGGTTATTATTGGAAAAACTGACGAAATGTTTTCACTTGAAGATATGGCGGAAATAGAAGAATGACTTCTTTTCCCCTTTTGTCTATCAAGACTACTTTTTTGATAAATACAGAACCAAAAAAGTTATTTATCAGACGCTGTTGACCTCATCACGGTTCAGAGGTTGTTCATGTCATCATCTGCATAAATAGGAAACCTAATAGATTTAAACACTTCTGCTTCTAATCTAATGGGCGAGTTTATATGTCTGAGGAAAACCTTCAGAAATTAATATCTTTAACTTTTGATGAGGACCCTGAAATAAGAAAGCAGGCTGCTCAGTCTATTTCAAAAATAGATGACCCTGGAGCTATGTTTGCACTTTTTGAACTCAGTTATGATAAAGACCTTTCTGTAAAAGAACTTGCCCAAAAACTTCTTGACAAAAGAAAATCCAAAGAACCCGAATTAATGTCATTTTCAGAGATATTCAAAAAATCAGAAGACAAAGGAAAGAAGGAAATAATTGACGAAGAGAAGAGAAAGAGGATACTCGACCCGATAGAAAAAATGTTTGAAAAAAAACTTGGAAAAGACAAAGCGGAGATAGTCAAAAAGAAAATGATGCCCTCACTTGAGAAGGTATACCTGAAATCTGTGGGGAAGAAATCAAAAAAGAAATCCGAAAAAGTGGATACTGAAAGAAAAGTTGCCCTTCAGGAGTTCCTCACTACTTATCTTGATGCGATGTACGATGTAAACGAACCTGGAGAACTTGAAGTGCATCCGGATGCGGGTGCAGTTGAGGTCTCCGAACCCAGGCTGATTAATGAAGAGGAAATTGAAGAAACCGAGGAACTGGAACCTGTTCTTGAGCTTGAAAGTGTCACTTCCACAACTTTAGATCCGGGCCAGATAGAAAAACTCAAGCACGAGCTGGATTCAATAACTGCCAGTCCGGAAAAACCAGAATTGAAAGAGCTTGATTCCCTGCCAGACAGCACCTTCAAAAAGGCATATGAGATAATGATGTTCTGCGAGGGAGACGAAGCAGTTATGAAGAAAGAAATGAAAAGAATGCTTAAAAACACGGAAAAGGACATCAGGCTTGCATTCAAACTGGCAAGAGACAGG
>JAFGQX010000015.1 GCA_016935455.1 Microcaldota archaeon | reverse complement strand
AGAAGGATGCCATCCCCAGGATACTTAATGGGGAAAATGTGCTTGTGGTGGCGCCCACCGGATACGGCAAAACAGAGGCCGCCCTTCTTCCCGTGCTTGAAAAGATATACAAAAAAGAAAAAGGGATTAATGCACTGTACATCACACCCTTAAGGGCTCTTAACCGTGACCTCCTGGAAAGATTTAAATGGTGGTGCGAAAAACTGGAGGTAACTTACGGGATAAGGCACGGGGACACCACCCAGAGCGAAAGGGCAAAACAGTCAAAAAATCCGCCACAGATTATGCTCACAACTGTTGAAATGCTTCAGGCACTTTTGATTGCAAAATCATTCAAAAAACATCTTGAAAATGTTGAATTCGTGATAATGGATGAGGTCCACGATATTGTTGACAACAAAAGAGGCGCCCAGCTTTCCCTTTCTCTTGAAAGGCTTGCAGAGATTGCCGATTTCCAGAGGATATCTCTCAGCGCAACAATTTCGGAGATAGATGAAACTGCAAAAATGTTTCTCGGGAAAAATTACAGCGTTTCCAAATTAAATGAAAAAAGGGAAACCGAGATAGAAGTCGAGTATATTGAGGGGCCGGTTAAAAGGATAAACCGGATTGAAAAGATACTTGAAAAAGAAAAATGCCTTGTATTTGTAAATACAAGGAGCACTGCAGAAGAACTTGGAGCATCTCTTTCTGAGAGGATTAAAACACTTACAGTGCACCACGGTTCCCTTTCAAAGGAAATAAGAGTGGATGCAGAAAAAAACTTCAAGGAAGGAAATCTTTCCGGGCTTGTTTCAACCTCTTCGCTGGAACTGGGTATAGACATCGGAGATATTGAAAAGGTAATTCAGTATTCATCCCCAAGGACAGTGTCAAGGCTGCTCCAGAGGGTCGGGAGAGCGGGGCACGGAATAAACAAAATATCAAAAGGTGTAATAATCGCTCCGGATTTTGACGATTATCTGGAATCAGAAGTAATAGCAACCCTTGCAAAAAACGGGTGGATAGAACCCAAAGGAACGGAGAGGGGATGCCTTGATGTAATCGCGCAGCAGATGACCGGGCTGGCATTTCAAGGGAGAGTATCGCTTAAGGATATTCACCGGATACTCGGAAGGTCTTATGCATATAATATTGATTACCATACGCTTATGCTCATTGCAATACAGCTTTATTCAGAAGGAATATTATTTTTTGACCAAAAAAATGGAGAAGAAACAATCAAATTAAAGAGAAGAGGATACGAATATTACTATTCAAATCTGAGCACAATACCCAAAACAAAGAGATATACTGTCAAAAATATACAGACAAACAGGATTATCTCAATTCTTGATGAAAGATTTGTAAGTCATCTGGAAATAGGGGCATCCTTTCTTTCAAAAGGAAAACCATGGACAGTTGTAGATATAGAAAAGGAAGACATACTGGCTGAACCCGCATATTCAATGGATGTCCTTGTTCCTGCATGGGTGGGGGAGGACATACCTGTTCCTTATGAAGTTGCAAGACAGACAGGAAAACTGAGAAAAATAAAAAAGGATGTTGAGCCTCTTCCTGATGATGAAAAAATACTGGTTGAAATAATTGAGGATGTAATTGTAGTGCACGGGTGCTTCGGGACAAAAGTAAATGAAACACTGGGGAGAGTTATCTCATACAAATTATCAAAAATAATAGGAGAAAGTGTTAATACTGTCTCCGACCCTTACAGGATAATAATCAAAACTCCCTACCCTCTTAAAACCGAGATAATTAAGCGGGCATTTGAGATTGGGGATATCAAAGGTCCGCTTGAAAAAAGCCTTCAGAATTCCTATTTAATAAAACTCAAATTTACACAGGTGGGGAGGTCTTTTGGCCTTCTTGATGATAACGCACAGATAGGGCACAGGTTTATTGAAGCGCTTAAAAACAGCGTTGTTTACCGGGAAACACTAAGGGAGACATACTTCAGATATTTTGATATTGAAAAAACAGGGGAAATAATTGATGATGTTTTAAGCGGAAAAATCAAGCTTGTTTTTGACAAAAGGAAAAAACCTTCATATTTTGCTGAGATGGGGATTAAAAAATTCAGCGGGGGGGAAACCTTCGGAACGTTTCAGCCCAGAGAAAAAATGATAGAAAATTTCAAGGAATTTCATCTTAAAAAAGTGATTGAGCTGGAATGCATTAACTGCGGTGCCAGCAGATTTTTATATCTCGGAGGAAGCGGAGAAGAGATTAAATGCCATAAATGTGGGGAAAAATCATTCACACTTAAAAAACTTAAATCAAAAAATGAAAGAGAGCACGCTGCCGGGCTTATAAGGAATTACGGGAGAAAGGCTCTTGTAGCACTAAGCATATATGGGATAGGACCTTCAACAGCAGATAGGATTCTGAAAAAACTCCACAAAGATGAGGAAGCATTTTATCTTGAACTTATAGAATCCCAGAAGAACTTTATTAAAAACAAGAAATACTGGAAAATGGAATAATTATTTAAGCTTCCCGACAGGGTATCCTCTCAGGAGAAGATGCTTATAATACTCCGTATTTTCCGGATGGGTTGTTTCCAGTCTTTTAAGCCTGTTTGAATAGTTTCTGTATGCCCTTACTGCGGCAGCATATGCATCTCTTATGTGGGGATTCATTATATTTTTTCCAATCATTCTCTTTTTTTCTTTTGACATGCTCTTTTTGAGTTTAAAGACCCCGCATCCCAGATGTGCCGCAATTTTTTTCACAAACGACGGAGCTGGAGAAACATCGGTTGAGACAATAGAAACTGTTCCCATTTCAGTAATGAGCTGAATCACCTTGCCCGCACTTTTCTGTTTCACGCAGCCGGCACCGACAAGCTTTCCATTGAGGTCAAGGGCAGCATATCCAACTTTTATTCCTGGATCAACACCCACAATAAGATACAGCTATTCACCTTTCATTAACACGTGCTCCTGTCTTATGAATACCCTTGTTTTCTGGAATATGTTTTTGTTGACTATTACTCCTGAACTTATCCAGCAGTCATTCCCAATTAACTTTCCGGGCATTACACAGGAAAGCACTCCGAATTTTGTTCCTGAACCAATCACACATCCGAATTTTTTTCTGCCCGTATTGACCCAACCCTTTTCAGTATAAACTGAAACCGGCTTTGAATCAAAACGGTAATTTGCAAGCTGGGTTCCTGAACCGAAATTCACATCATCCCCGATTATTGAATCCCCTAAATACGCGAGATGTTTTGCATTTAAATTATTTCCTAAAATGCAGTTTTTTACAGTTGTCCCGCCGCCTATGCTGCAGTTTTCACCGATTGAGGTTGTTCCACGTATATATGCATTAGGGCCTATCTTTGAATTTTTTCCTACGAATATATTTCCTTCAATAAAACTGTCTATTATCTCGGCTCCTTCTTCCATAATTACCTTTCCTTTTATATTTGAACCCCCTATCTTCCCAAGTTTTGATTCCAGATTTTCAATAATGTGTTCATTTGCCCTGAAAAGGTCCCACGGGTATGCAATATCCATCCAGAACCCTTCAACCTCAACTGCCTTTGCACCGACAAAAAGGTCGGTTATTTCATATTCACCTCTTTCTGATGTTTTCAGATTTTCAAGTTTTCCAAAAACATCCGGGTCAAAAATATATACCGAAAGATTTGCAAGGTCTGTTTTAGGGTGCTCGGGTTTTTCCTGAAAACCAATTATTCTGCTTCCTTCAAGCTCCACAACACCATAAATATGGGGATTTTTTACTTTTTTTACTGCAAGGGTAATCCCCCCTTCATGATT
>JAFGQX010000080.1 GCA_016935455.1 Microcaldota archaeon | reverse complement strand
TTTTTTCCCTCATTAGTCCGGTGTATTCATCCAGTTCTTCGGAATATCTGAAAAGTTCGTATGCTGTTGTCTGGCTGCCGGCAGAACTTTTGGAAAGAAAAACTGCCTGCGAATGATATATTTTTCCCCACAGAGAAGTCCTTTCTTCTCCAACGGACATTTCATTATATTTTATTATCTCTTCCGGAGACATTTTTTCAAGCTCCTTGTCCGCTTCGGCCATTGAATAAACAAACAGTGAGGTATATACTGATGCAGCATATTTTCCCTGTTCATAAAGGCTGAATGCAGAATCAATATGCCTTTCCATATCCCCGTTTTTGTAAGAATCATCTTCAATCATCTCAAGAGACTCTTCTGCAAGTTCTTTCCATGCTTTCTCGTCAATCTCTTCCCCATTTTTTGGCACGTTTTTGAGAATTGACCCTGAAACCTTACACCACGCCTCCGCATAGACAAGCTCATGATATGTGAAATACTTTTCCTCCACAAGCATAGGCGGAGTTATGTCAGTATTATTAATCTGGTATTCAGCCCAGGCCTTCCTCATCTCTCCGCCTGCAACCCACTCAAAGTTCCTTTCTGTTTTTTTAATCTCAGGAAGGGATTCTATGCACTGCTCCGTTTCAAGCTTTAATCCATAAAGGTCCGGGTCATTTGAATTAATTATTGTTTTCAGTTCAACAAAATCCAGAAATGCCGAATTTGCAGAAGTAAAAACATAACCCATATTGCTCAGGTTTTTTTGAACGATAATCTCATTTTCAAAATATTTTTTCAGCACGGTGAATTCCTCAGAAGGTTCATATTCATTCAGCAGTTTCTGCTCCTCAAGAATAACATCCGAAACAACTCTTTTAAAATAAATTATTTCCGAATCGTTTTCAAATTCATAATTAGTTATGTTCCCTGTCTCGGAATTTGCAATGTTCAGAAGAGGCTTCTGTATCTCCTCCATATCTATGAAAAATGAAACCACCTCATCAATATCGGACACCTCTACGAAATTCAGGTTATTTTTCTTCCTTAATTCATTAAGTATTACCTTCTCATGTATGGATGTCTGAGGTATTACAATATAATCAAATCCCTGATATACCGATGCAAGTGATTTCTCAAAAATTCCCCCGACGGAGGTAATCGTTCCGAAATCGTCCACGCCTCCGGTTATTATTGAATCGTTTCTTATCGGTTTTTCTGTAAGCGCGGAATATGTAAGAAGGAATACTGCAGAGCCTGCGCTTGGCCCGTTGATGTATTCAACATTCTCCACCCCGTCAAAAGAAACCATAACATCGCATTTTTCAATGCTCTGCTCAGCCTTTGCAAATGCTATCTTAACTGCCGTCTCAAAAGATTCCTGCGCTTCAAGCCCCACCTTCGGGTTGAGACTGACATATATATCCCCTTCCCCTTCAGTGATTCTCACTTCTATTGGAATGAGTTCTCCAGTATCCTCAGTCACCGCGGCAACATAATGCCCTGCAGTCGCATTGCACCCAGCATAGGCAATGTTCAGTAGTATGCATACAAAAAATATTCTTTTAAGCAATCAAAACACCTTAACTGCAAGGGTACCGTCCTTGGTTTTATGGAACTCATATCCGCGAAGCAGATATTCCTTTGCAAGTTTTCCCCCTCTTTCCTTGATATAATCCTCAATGCCCCCTTCCGGAAGGTCACCTGAGATATAAGCCATTGAATAAAGGAATTTGTTTGCCAGAGCTTCCTTTTCCCTCGCCTTAATAAGCATGCTTCTTATTCCTCTGCCTTCATACTGGAGAGAAACAACCACATCCTCAAGATAAACTGCATTAGGTTCTCCGTCGCTTATGGACACTTTTTTGGGATTGAGATATGCTTTCCATCCAAGCCCGACTGCAATAAGAATTCTGCTCACATACGCGCCGAAACTTACGCCTTCCTTTACTATCTGCTCAATTTCCTTTTTTGTAACTTCAAAACCTGATTTTTTAAGAAGCTTGAATGCATTTTCTACATCTTCCTCTGAATTAAGCTTTTTAATCTCAATCTGTTCGTCCTGGAGTGTTCTAAGCACAGGAAGTTTCTTTTTTTCCTCATCCTTTTTTTCCTTCTTTCCTTCTATTTTTTTCATTTCGGCAGAACCCAACACGTTAACCAAACCTCGTTCCGCATGCGGGGCATTTGGTTAGATATGCCTCGCTTTTGTAACCGCATATCGGACATTTGTAAACTCTTTTTGCAGCCCTTTCAAGCTCCCTTGCAAAACTGTATCCGCATTTTTCGCATACAACGGCTGTAAGGTCGTTCAATGCTTTGCATTTCGGGCATTTTTTCTTGAACATTGAACTAATTCTTACCCCGCATTTGGGACATCTTTCCATATCAAGGGTAATCTCCGCCCCGCAGTTGGGGCATTCCTTCTTTACCCCTGCGTACGGGTTCTTTTTAAATGCTCTTTTGATAACATCAAACAGTCCCATTGTAAATAACTATAAAAGGAAAAATTAAAAGGCTACTTCTTGTCCTTGCCCGATGATTTTTTATTCTTGGTTTCGGTTTTTGGAGCAGAATATGCAAGTTTGGGAATAAGTTTATCGGCATATTTATCCGGAATTTCACCTGCGATGTATGCCGCAAGCTCCGTAACTGCCAGTTCTTTTCTTTCTTCTGTTTTTTCGATTAATTCTTTATCATTCTCTTTAACTGCTTTTTGATAATATTCAAGAGATTCTGTGTAATCTCCGACTAATTTGGTATACCTCTCCCCAAAAGGATTGTATGTTTCAAGTTCCCCAGGGTCTTTGTTGGGATTGAGTTTAATTAACCTATTCTCTTCTGTTTTTTTGAACTCTTCTCCTTTTTTGAGAAGTGTTTGAGCGTCAAGCCCTGACACATCTGGATAATTTAGGGATTTTATTGCCGCGATGTTTTGTTTGTTGTCCTTTTGTATCTGTATGCTCCCAATTTCTACCATCTTGTCCATATCTGCCTTGAAATTGAACTCAGGATTTTGTTTCAAATAGTTTCCCATAAGTGTTGAGGTGTTTCCATATTTCCCCTCGTCCCCAGAATATAATTTATAATCATATTTGGTAGAAACAAATTCTGCAAGATTCTCCTTTTGATTTTCACTCATTTTTGGATTGTCCATAGCCAGGTTTGCCATATCAGATATTGAACTATAGTAATGCTCCACTTTTTCATATTCTTTTTTTATTTCGTTTTCTTTTAACCCTCTCCTGATTTCAGCCTGCGGAAGTTCTGATGAAGGATTCAGCATATAAATTGAACTTGATGCATTGGATTTTGCATTCATAATCTGCAGAGCAAGGTATTGGTTATCTTTTTCTTTTGTATCAACTGCTTTCATTACTCCCTTTTCCTGCTGTTCAAACTGTTTTCCCAGGTCATCAAACATTTTTGATGCATAATTAAGGGTTATGAGTTCATTTTCAGTTATATTGTTCTTAGGATTAAATGCCGGAATTTCTGCGAATTTTTCTTTTTGGTCAATAAGAGTTTCAGATGTAATCTTCTGTGAGTTCCCAACTATTCCGCCCATAACTCCCTGAACCTCAGCTGCTTTTCCATATGTTTTAATAAGAGCCAATTCACTATCCTTCATACTTTTTATTTTTTCATAATTTGCCAGAAATGCAGCTTCCTCGTTTTTCATCCCAGTTAACTTCATTATCTCCTGTGCTTTTCCGTAAAGAACTATTTTTGCAGCTTCATCCTCATTAAGTTCTGATTTTTCCAGAAATTTGAGGGCATCATCTGCCATTATCTCAAGTTTGGAAAGGGTTTTGACATCATCAGCTGAAAGCTCATGTTTATCAACGATGTCTGCTCCCTCGGCTATGTGGCTGAAATATTTAACTGTTTCATCTGTAAGTTCATATTCCTTTTTAATGCTCTCCATTGTTGTTACTGCGTCTCCGCCTTCAGGTATTGAGTTTATCCCCATGCTAATGCTTACTAGTTTGTTTTCATCAACTTTTAATTTTTTAACCAGCCTTTCACCCATCTCAGCTGTTTTTTCACCCATCTGGGTTGCAATAACCTCTGAATTCATTGCAATGTCATTTTCCACCTTTATTTTAAGCTGTCTCTGTGTTTCATAATCTATTTTATCCAGAGGAACTGCCTTCCCTTCATCATCCTTAATAACAGTTTCAAATGTTCCCTGCTTTGTAGCCTTTAAGGTAATTATAAAATTCTGCCCTTCTGCAGAAAACTTCCTTCCTGCAGTATTTATCTCTTTTTCAGTTGTCTGAACAGCATTAAATGCAGGAAGAACTATTTCAGACAAGTCTTTAATTTTAACTCCTTTCTCATCCTTAAAAATAGTCCATACCCCATCAGAAAGTTCTGCACTGTGCTTTTCGCCGTTTACCAGAACCATAGGTTTTTCCTGTGCAATATTAACAGAATATTTGGTTTTATTTACTGTAATTCTCCACATTCCTTTTTCAATTTCTACTTTATACTTCTTCCCGTCAATCGTTACCGATGTTATTTTTCCTGCTTTGTCTTTGGTATAAACTATCTCTTTCCCATCAACACTAAGAGTTACAGTATTGTTTGCTTCATCAACAACATAAGCTGCCTGTTTTCCGTTAATAGTTATCATCCCATTTGAACCCTTAAAGTATTCATTCATATTTTCAAGAGCGGTTTCCCCGCTCATCCCGAGCCAGTCCCCAAAGAATATTTTGTCAAGCGTGCTTCTTCCCTTGGAATCCAGCCCGATAATTGCCCCCTGGAAAAATGTCCATGAAGAGAACAGCTCTCCGAAAAGCTGGGACCTCATAAGAACGTTCTGCATTACCTTTCCTACAAACTGGGCAGTAGTCAATCTTCCAAACTGTTCAATACCGGCTTTTTCAATACCTTTTTCAAACGCACCAGAACTTATGCTTTTCACTCCCTTTAATATATCCCCGCCGGCCCATCTTCTTGTCCCACCTCCGCTTATACCTAATCTAGCAGCAAAAGGGTCAGTACCTTTCTTCTGGGCTTCCATCTCAGCGGCCTTTCCCATTCCTTTTCCGTAAGTGCCCATCCATCCGGCCCCGATAGTTT
>JAFGQX010000014.1 GCA_016935455.1 Microcaldota archaeon | reverse complement strand
GATGGCATCCGAAGCCACTCGCGCTATCCAGGTTGCGCCACGGGCCCGTTTAAATAAACTACAAAACCCAATAAATACCTTGTTGTTCCCGGAGCAGAAGAAGAGTGTTTTTAAAATTTTCTTCCGAACTACCCTTGGTGATTCAGTTTGATAAACTCCCTTAAACAGGCCGGAAATGCCTATATGAAGAAGCCGTTTTATTTTATGTATGCGACCATCTCGAATATGTTCCTTAATTTTATCTCTCTTTTAGGCGCGGTAGGTTTTTTCCTGGTCATATATTATCTTGCCGCCATTTTGGACTTAATTCAGGGAAATGTAATCCCTCTTGCAATTGTAGGCGTAATCGCATTTCTTGCATATATGGTTATTTCCAACGGACTTAAAGGAGCGCTTATCAAATCACTTAAAAAATCATACAATGGAGAAAGACCCCACATTGCCCTTGACCTAAGATATGCAATCTCAAACGGGGAAATATTTTTCCTAATCACAGTAATAAAAATGCTGGTTCAGGCAATAATTGTTGCACCTATTTACCTATTCCATATCTATCTCACCGAACCAATGCAGAATGACATTGTAAACAGTTTTATCTACCTTGTAATGCTCTTCTTTGTCTTCCTTGTGGAATTTCCGTTCTCATATGCTTATATCGCGGCGGCCACAAAAGACCTTGGAGTTTTAAGTGCGATAAAATCCGCATTCAGGTTTGTAAAAAAGAAGCATATGTATGCGCTGGGCCTGTTCTTCGTGTACGCAGTTGTGTGGATTACCTTTATGATTCCGCTGGTTAATCTTATTACACTCCTGGTGGCATATCCAATTTTATACACTTCGCTTATTATACTCTATGAAAAAACCGAGTAAACTGCGAGGTGTTTATGCTTGATTAAGATACATCACTCAGGTTGCATACTATGTGCAGGATGTGCATCAGTATGTCCTACAGGAGCCCTTGAACTTGTCGGAACAAGAATCAAATTTTATCCGGAAAAATGTATTTCCTGCGGTGCATGCGTAAGAATATGCCCTGCAAATGTAATTGAACTTGTAAAAGAAAAGAAAGAGGGGGAACAATGAATTATGATTATGATGCAATTGTAATCGGCGGAGGCCCTGCCGGAAGCACATTCAGCAGGGTTGCAGCCAAAAATGGAATGAATGTTCTTATAATTGACAAGAGAAGAGAAATTGGTGTTCCCGTAAGGTGCGGAGAAGGCCTTGGAGCCAGAGAACTGGTAAAAGAAGGGCTGGAAATCCCGAGAAGTGCATACTCAACCGAAATTCTTGGAGCAAAAGTCGTTGCCCCGAATGGAAAAGAAATAATATGGAAAGACGAAGAAACCAAAGGTTACATGCTTGAGAGAAAGTTTTTTGACAAATGGCTCTGCGAACTTGCAGTGGATGGAGGCGCAAAAGTTCTTACGTACACCCGCGCAGTAGATATAATTAAAGACAACGGAAAGGTTGGAGGCGTCAGGGTTGTGCATGGAGCAGAAGAACCTTATGAAATCCGGGCACCAATGGTCGTTTCTGCAGAAGGGATGGAAGCCCATATCGCAAGAAAAATGGGTTTTGATACAGTCCACAAACCCTATGATGTTGATACCTGCTACCAGTATGAAATGAAACCTTACGAACACGAAAATCTGATTGAACTTTATTTCGGAAATGATATTGCCCCGCGGGGTTATGTATGGATATTTCCGAAAGCAGACAAAAAAGCAAATGTCGGCCTGGGAATAGGAGGCAATGTCCTCAACGGAACAAAACGGGGGGGAATGAAAGGTTCAGACCCCAAAACACTTTTGGATAATTTTATTGAAAACAACAGCCAGCTTAAAGATGCAAGCAGGCTTGAGGATTTCGGGGGGGTCATTTCAGTGGGCTCTCCGTTGAATGAATTTGTAAAGGACAATTTTATGGTAATAGGAACCGCAGCGAAACAGGTTGACCCGATACATGGAGGGGGAATAGCTCTTGCAATGGAATCCGGAATGATGGCCGGGCAGGTTGTTGCAGATGCATACAGCAAAAAGGATTACTCATCAAAGAATCTTAAACCATATGAAAATGAATGGAAAGAAGGGCCCGGCAAAAAAGTGCATAAAAGACTTCTTTTAAGAAAAGTGGTAGAAAAACTAAATGACGATGACCTCAACTATATCTTTTCGCAGATATCGGACCAGGACTTAAACAAAGTGATGAAAAGCAATTTTGCGCCCGCAGTTGCAAAAGTTGTTGCAGGCAGGCCCCAGCTTGTTAAGGTCCTCAGTGCCCTGATTTCCTGATTAGATTGGGGTATTTTGAATCTTTTCTTTTGAAAAGAACAATCCTTGAAGGTTTGTGCTCGTTTATCATTTCATAATTTAAAAGATGTCTCCCAAGTTTCTCAGAGAATTCTTTTACCTCTTTGTGAAGGGGCATATTCTCAATACTCAGCCGTTTTCTTGAAAATCCGATGAACATATATGCTTTTATTTCAATAAAATCAGCCTTTGCTTTTTCAAACAGCCCGGCATAACCAGAAATCATTTCTTCGGAATCGTTGATTCCTTTAATCATTGTATATCTTATAACTCTTCTGCAGGGAAAATCCGCACTAATCCCAAGTGTTTTATTCAGCCTTTCCCAGCCGTCACTGTACACAGGCCTGTTCACTTTTTTGAATGTTTCCTCATCTGAAGCATCAGCCGAGATATAAAGCTGGGTTGGGAGGCAGTTATTTTTTTTAAGTTCTTCCAGCCTTTCCGGTTCCTGCCCGTTTGTAACCAAAAAAACAGATTTAACTTCAGGATGCTCTTTCAATTTTTTAATAAGCTCCCCGATTTTTGGATATATTGTCGGCTCTCCTGAAAGTGATATTGCCCAGTGGGAAGGAAATTTTTCATATGCTTCCTTAAACAGCCCGTGATTTACATCTTCAGCACCTTTAATTCCGCATATCAGCCTTTTTCTCTGTTTTACCGTTTCATCTATAATCTCTTCAGGTTCGTCTGTCTCTTCTTCCTTCATTTCTATTTTTCTCATCCATTCCATAGGCCTCCAGCAGAAGATGCAGTTTTCCTGGCACCAAGCAAGAGCAGGACTCATCTGCACACACCTGTGGCAGTCTATACCGTAAAAAATTTGTTTGTAGCATGCGCCTTTATTTCTGAGGTATTTTCTGTTCCACGAGCATATCTGGACGCCGGAATGATGCCCTGCAAGCCCGTATTTTTTCTCATACTCCTTGCGTACAGCCTTTGAAAAAGAAATTTTGCCGTCTATTATCTCTTCTTTTATTCTGTTTTCCTGCATTATTTTAACCTGCTTATTCAGTTATTTCTTCAAGCGGATTGAATTCATAAGAATTTTTGTATGTGTGAAGAATAATGTGGGTTGTCGTCCTCAAAACCATCGGATGGCTCTGGATTTTTTCAAGAACTTTGACCATTTCATCCCTGTCCTTTGCCCTTATTATCGCAACACAGTCAATTCCACCAGTTATCGCATAAAATGTTTCCACATTGGGTATCTTTGCTATTTTTTGAAGACTTTCCCTGTTCTGTAGCTCCCCTTTTTTTACTTTTATCAGAACTATCGCGTGGGTGTCGTATCCCAGTTTTCTGAAATCAACGATGCCGACATACTTGAGAATTGTCCTGCTATCTTTGAGTTTCTTAATTCTCTGAAGCACTGTGTTCGGATGGCTTCCTATTGTTTTTGAAATCTGTTTGACGGACCTTTTGCAGTCTTTTTTAAGTTCATTTAATATCTGAAGGTCAAGAAGATCATATTTTCTGGACATGTTTACCTCCTTTCTCCGTATTTTTTGAGGAATTTTTGATATTCCATCAGCAGTTCTCCGGATATTGATGGTTTTCTTCTGCTGATTATTTTTAGAATGTCCTCGTTTTTAATGGTTGGTGTTATGCCCCTAAGCTTTTCCCTCACCATTTTCATCTTTATTTCCTGCACTATGGAAGATATATCCGCACCTGAGAACCCTTCAGTATTCTCAGCCAGAACAGAAATGTCAATCCCTTCTGAAAATTTCCCCAGATTTATTTTGAAAATCTCTTCCCTTGTTTTCTCGTCCGGAGGCGGTATATAGAATATTTTGTCAAATCTTCCGGGCCTTAAAATTGCCGGGTCGAGCATCGAAGGCTTGTTTGTTGCAGCGATTACAACGATTCCTTTTGCTTCTTTTATACCGTCCATTTCAGTAAGAATCTGCCCCAGAACGCCGGATGATGAAACCTTTCTTGAAGGTGCAACGCTTTCAATCTCGTCAATAAATATTATTGCGGGGGTGTTTTCTCTTGCCCTGTTGAATGTTTCTTTAATTATTGAAGCTGCCTGATAGTAACCTTTCTTCATTATTTCCGCTCCGTTAAGGTCAATAAAAGAGGCATTTAGCTCATTTGAAGCGGCCTTCACTGTAAGTGTTTTTCCCGTTCCCGGAGGGCCGAACAGCAGTATTCCCTTATTCGGTTTAACCCCGTATTCCTTTATCATCTCCTCATGGATGAGAGGGAGTTCAATTGTTTCCAGGAGCGCCTGTTTCACATCCTCCAGACCTGCAACATCGGACCATTTAACCGGCATTTCTTTTTTCTCCTCTTCCTTGCCTGTCCTTCTTTCAAAGTCCATCTTGAATCTCTCATAATTCTCAAGCTGGGCTATCCCTGTGCTGGGTTTAACCGACTTCAATACCCTTTCAAGATGACTCTGGCTGAT
>JAFGQX010000013.1 GCA_016935455.1 Microcaldota archaeon | reverse complement strand
GCAGGACAGGTCATTTTTAACGGGGGCTATTGCAGATATACGCAAAAGAATGAACCCCTCAAAAGCAGGGACAGGGACGAAAATGATGAGGGCATTTGTACCCCCAAAAACAAAGCAGAGAGCTTAGGCTGATTTCTATGGATGAAAAACAGAATCCGGACAATCCGCATTCAGAAGATTTAAGATACAAACTTATCTGTTCCTACGACGCGCTTTGCCCCAAATTTCCTTTTTACAGCCAGTTCTGTGAAATAATCTCTTCACGGGATGTCATTTTCAGTCCGGAAAGACTGGATTCGTTTACTGAATTCAGCAAAGAGGGTTATTTTGTTTCTGTTCTTTTTGACCATCTGCATAGAGAAAGCAAATTTTACGGCACACCTTTTGAAGAGTATGTCTCTGCGAATCTTAATGATGATTTTGTTGCAAGGCATATAGGCAATTTAATTAAAAATTTTATAATTGGACAAAATAAAGCTAATTTATACAGCGGAAAATCCTTCTCCGAGAATGTGCTTAGTCTTACGCTTATAACTGTGTTTAAGCTGAAAGCTGCTGAAAATGTATGCGCGGTTTTATTTGGAGAAAACAGCGACTGTTTTAATAAAATAAAACCGGAGATTGAGAAATTCCTTGACTGTTTCCTCAGGGAGGCCAGCCACAGTTTTTATGAAGCTGAAGAAAAAATGGATAAATTCTGCAATCTTTTCGGATTTGAACCCCTGGATTATGCAAGCCTTGACCTTATCCTTTTAGAAAAAAACCGGGAGATGTTTGCAAAATTTTTTTTCTGCCAGTTCAGAACAATTTTCATGGAAAAAGACCGGACTATTGATGAGGAGTTTTTCTATAAAAGTTTTATTCCCTGTTTTTTTGAATTTCTTCTTAAAACCTCCCGGCTTTCAATAATCGAGCTGATATCCTGGAATAATTTCCGGCCTTCAGCATCATACTGCAGTTCAGATGATAAAAATGATTTGAACATACGGCTGGTATTTTTTGAATTTATCAAGAAGTTTGGTTCATGCACACCAGGAGAACTGAAAATGTGCGAAACAGGTATTTCAAATCTCACTTCAAGAAACCGGAAACCTTCCAGAAGAAAAAATGCGGATGTTGTTTCTTTAAGTGTTTTCAAAGACAAAAGAAGAGGAAGATTTAGATATTAATCCTGCTCTTTGTTTTTTTCCAAATCCCTGAAAAATATTCTTTTTTAAGTTCCGCCGGCGGAACAAGCTTCATAATTGAATCAACAAAAATTTTATCATAAGGAATTTCACCAAGAATTTCAATGTTTTTTTCTTTCAGATATGCCCCCATTTTTTCATAATTCTCATTGTTTATGTCGCATCTGTTGATTACCGCCCCGTATTTGATGCCGAAGTGCTCAAGAACTTCTGCAGCTTTTTTAAGGTCGCTCAGGGATGCCGGTGTTGGTTCCCCGACTATTATCCCGTAATCTGTTCCTTTTACCGATGCAATCACCGGACAGCCGATTCCTGCGGATGCGTCAATCATCATCAGTTCTGCGTCCTTATTTATTTCTGCAGTTTTTTTCACTTCCTCCACAACTTTTCCTGAGCCGGATTCCCCCATTTTCAAATGTCCGGAAACAACCGGAAAACCGTATCTGCTTTTTCCTCTTCCAATCCACCCATTTTTTACAGGATGGCTGGTTATTGCATTAACAGGGCATACAAGCTCGCATGCCCCGCATCCTTCGCATAAGAATTTGTTAATCTCCGCTTTCTTTTCCTTTAAATGAACCGCTGAAAAATTACATATTCTTTCGCACTTTCCGCATCCTATGCATTTTTCACGGTCAACCTCAGCTTTGACACTTGTTTCTATTTCTTCCTTTTCCATATCTTCTTCTTTTAATCCAAGAATCAAACTCAGATTGGGAGCATCAACATCGCAGTCAACAGCAATAATTTTTTTGTCTTCTGAAGCAAGAACTGCAAGGGAGGCGGCTATGCTGGTTTTTCCTACTCCCCCCTTCCCTGAAAGCACCACTATTTTTTTCATTTTTCCGGCCTCCTCAAATGCATTTCATTTAAATCAAGCGGTTTGCTCGTTGTTTTTTCTGCATCATAAACACATACAGAATCCAGCCCTTCAAAATGTTTTTTTACTTGTTCCATCTCATCTTTTGAAAGAGGCTTTACTTTGGAGGGCCTTAAAGGCGTATTCAGCTGAACCTCGTCCGGATTTATTTCCCTTGAAATTTCTGCCATCTCTTCTGCATAATCCTTATTTGTATTTGTAAACATCATCTGAAGATGAAGTTCCCCTTTAAATTCGCTTTTCATTTTTTTAATTCCCTCAAGAACCCCGGAAAAAGTTATTCCTTCAGCGGGCCCGTTAATTTTCTTGAAAATCTCTTCGTTTGGAGCGTCCAGTTTTGCCACTACAATATTCAAATTTCCAAGGGCATCCCTGACCTCTTTTTTATCTAAAAATGATGAATTAGTAAGTATTCCGGAAGGAAGAGTGCTGTTCTTTTTGATAATTTTCACTATTTCTCCCATATTTAGGGCAAGTGTTGGTTCTGCAGTTCCTGAAATAGTGATCATATCTGGTTTTGTTTTTGCAAGCGCATTTTTCAGGTCTGCTTCTACAGTTTCCGCCTCAACAAAAATTTTTCTTTTTGTTGTAAGAACCTTTGTTTCTCCAAGCTGGCAGTATTCACAGTTAAACGAGCATATTTTTTCCCTTCTGCATACTGGGTCAATTCCCAGCGATTTTCCGAACCTCCAGGACGGCACCGGGCCGTATACTGTTTTCATTTTTTAGCCTCCAAATATCCTGCAATTTTATTTATTGATTCATCTGCAACCGGAATCCCCCTGCAGTACTGCTCAATAATCTTTCTGCTGTAAGGGACTTTTGAAATTATTTCGCTTTTGTGTTTTTTTGCCACTTTTTCAATCAAATTTTCATCTCCCATTCCAAATCTGTTCAGCACTACTTTTGAAGGAATTTCCAGAGTATCTGCAAGTTTAAGTATTAAGTCAAGGTCATGACTTCCAAAATAGGTTGGTTCTGTCACTGCAAATGCAATTTCACAGCCTATAAGGGCGCTAATCACACTGCAGTGGGTTCCTGCAGCAGTATCAATTATTACAAAATCGTATTCCTCTTCCTTTATTTCTTTTTTAAGCGCATTAACAAGAGGCGAAGATTCCTCAAGCCCGATTTCAAATTCCCCGCCCAGAAAATCCAGATTTTCCTTTTTTCCCTTACATATCTCTCCTATTTTTCTTTTTCCCATAGTTATTGCTCCGGAAGGACAGACTATCCCGCATGCCCCGCATCCGTTGCACATATCCTTCATAAAAATGGGATTTTTCCCTTTAATTTGTACTATTGCATTTTCCCTGCATACCTCTGCACATTTTCCGCACCGCGTACATTTGTCATAGTCAAATATTGGCGACGGCTGGAAAACATCCCTTATTTTTTCTTTTTTTATTGAAAGAAGAAGATGGTCATTGGGACATTCCACATCCGCATCAACAAGCAGGACCCGGTATTTCTTTGAAAGAGCATAAGCAAGTGCGACAGCAACGGTTGATTTTCCTGTTCCACCCTTTCCTCCTGTAACCGCAATTCTCATTTAATCAAACTCAAATATTTTTCCGGCAGAACATTCCCCGCTGTTATCCATTTTTAGTATATCTTTCTTTTGAGATGTGCAGTGGCACGGAATTACCATTTCAATTTCCTTTAATTTTTCCAGTCTGCCGAATCCGTGAAATCCGCCTATAATTGCATAGATTTTTCCGTATTTTTTTGCATCGTCAATAATATTTTCCAGCCCCGGGTGGGCGCATCCTGTAATTACTACAAGGCCCTTTTTTGTTTTAATCATAATATACTCTTCGCGGATGCCGTCTGAAAGAACCTTTGCACTTATCTCCCTACATATTTCTTCCTTTTCCTTTACAACAGTAATTTCACATTTTTCACTTTTAATCTCAAAATCTTCAGGAAGATAAAGCCGGATTTTTTTTGTTTTTTCCAGCAGTTTGTTTAGTCCGCCGATATGGTCTAAATGTGTATGAGAAATAATCACTGAGTCAATGCTTCCAGGGTCAATTCCCAGTTTTTTCATATTTCTTAGAAGCATTCCCCCGTCAGTTCCGCAGTCAAAAAGAATGTTTTTTTCCGCTTCAATAAAACATGAGAATCCCCAGTCCTTTTCCAGCCCCCCTTCTGCTTCGTTATCATAAACGATTGTAATTTTCATGGACTTCCTCTTTCCCACATTCCCCTACCGGCACCGGAAAGCGGTTCATTCTTTTTTAACCGTCCGGAGAGGTATTTTTCCACATTTTCTTTTACAGTGCCTTTTTCTCCCAGATATAATTCTATTCCGAGCTGGCTGAGAACGTCAAATGCTTTTGGGCCTATATTTCCAGTAATAACTGCTTTTACGCCCTTGTTTCCTACAAGCTGGGCTGCGCTTATGCCTGCCCCTCCAAATTGTTTTGCCCCTGTATTTTCAATATTCTCTGAACCTTTGATTTTTTTCCCTTCAACTTCAACCAGTTCAAATGATTCGCATCTCCCGAATACCGGGCTTAAGGGAGCCTCAAGCCCATTTCCAGTACAGCTTACTGCAACCTTCATAATATCACTTCTTTTCCAGTTCTTTTATTTTTGATTTTATGTTCTGCAGTTCCTGTTCAATTTCTTTTGAATATCTCTTGAGCTCGGTAAGTTCATCCTGTGAATACTGGGTATTCTGCGGATACTGTCCCGGATACTCCGGTGCATAATTTCTCCATCCAAACCCTGCTCCTCTTCCGTATCCTAATCCTCTTTTGCACATCCATCTTCCTCTTCCCCACCAGGGGCCTGTTCCGTCTCCAAATGGCATATTTTCACCTCATTTTCATTATTCTTAATGCCTTTCCGTTAACCAGAAAATCGGCTATTTTCTTCCTTGCGGACTTAAGCGTTCTTTGGAATGTGGGTCTTGAAACCTTCATTTTTTTTGCGGCTTCTTCCTGCTCCAGCCCTTCATAGTCTTTGAGCCTGATTGCTTCGAATTCTTCGAGTGTAAGGCTTACCTCAAGCAGTTCCCTCATAGGAACGCCCATTGGCTTGAAAAAAACCACATCCGGATTCCATCTGACGAATCTTCTGATTCTTGGTCTCGGCATAATGAACATATGTTCATAAATGCTTTTAAACATATGCCCAAAACTAATTTTTTTTATCTCAGAAACATTTATATTTATTAATTTAGAGTATAGTTTATGGGAGCCAGACAAAAACCCGAAATAATTTCCGGCTCAATAGTTTATGATATAGAAACCAAAGTCGGAAAAAACGATGTTTTAATAAGGCTCAGAAACCCTCCGGAGATATACAGAAGAAAGGGCGAGAAGGACAGTGAATTTTATTCAAGGCTTATTAAAACAAGGCCTGAAGCAGCTGTTTTTGTCAGAGGAAAGCTTGCTTCTTTGATGGACAGATACAAAATAAGCGAAAACCTGGTTAAAACAAAAAAACTGTCTGCCAAAACCAAGGAAGAAATCATAGTAAAAAATGTGATAACGCGCAGAAAGAAATCATCAAAAATTAAAGTGTCCTCCAGACCCAGGAAAAAAATCTCAAGAAAAACCTCTAAAAAAAGAGGGAAAAAATGAGGCTTTTGTTTGTTTTTATACTTTTAATTTTTCTATTTGGATGCGTTGACGAACTGGAATATCCGGATGAACTTATTTCTATTGAGGGCTGCTCTGAAGAAGGAAGACCAGATGTGATTGCTTATTCCAGTGAAAACAGTCTTTTTTTAGAATTAAGAAATCCGGCTTATGAAGGCATTGGGATAACCAAAACTGATTTTGAAATTAAACGGTATAATGCAAATTTTGCAGATTATATGAAAGGGGATTATTCGCCCGAACTTTTAGAATGTGTGCCGGTTAATGCTGAGAGATACAAGAGCGTTCTCAGGCTTAATCTTTCCTGCAGCGAGAGGATAGCCGAGAAATCTCAAATTTATGAGGTTGACCTGACATTTGATTTGCTTGTCCCGAAAGAAAAAACCCAGTCTGAAATCGCATTTCCTGTATGCGTATCCGGGGATTCTTTTGACAACTGCACTGTAAATTATAAAATGGTTTTTTTGAGCAAGTAATTGATAAGTTTTAAAGTATTGCCACTCTAAATTACATCTTATAACACTCAATCGGATGAGTAAGATGAATCAGATTAGAAAAGAGACCACGAAAAGAACCGGTAAAAATTCCCTTAGGTTCTGGGAAAATCTTAAACCTCTGATGGAAAGGATAATAAATGAAACCGGGCATTTTCCAAGACTCCAGGAAATGAGGGATTTTCCTGAAATCGGACCTGCAGCTTTAACGGCAGCTACTAAATATCACGGAGGTATAGATTCAATAAGGATGAAAATGGGATATCCTGAGCCTCCGCCTTATGAAAAGCCAAAGAAAAAGAAGGAAAACGGCGTTTTGCCTCTAACCGCATTTAAAAATCATTTTTTAAATATCTGGAACAAGACAGTTCTTTTTCCTACTGCAAAAGACATTGAAGGAGAAAGCGAGAAGTTTCTCAAAACTATTGTTTTCTATGGTGGGATTGAAGGCGTAAGAAAGGACATTTTTAATTTTGAACAGGAGCCGGTTCCGGAATCAGAAGACTTTTCAAAATGGAAAAGCCTCAAAGCAAAACTGGTTTCAATTACGGATTTTTTATGCCATTTTCCTTCATTTTCAGAACTTATTGAAATGAGATACTGGAATTTGATTCCTTTTGTTAAGGACCAGGAAAATCTGGATTTTATGAAATTCAGGATAGAGAGAGAAGATTCAGTTTCCTTTAGAAAAAGACACAACGGAAGAAAGCCGGTAATCGGAAGAGCTGAAAGTGAAAAATGCGGGAAGATTAAACAAAACTGGAAAAAAGGCCTTCTCAGCGAAGTTTCGGGAAGTCGAAGACTGCTGATTGAGAATGAACTGGAAAAAAATCCGGACGGAACATATTCTCTATGGCTTTCAAAAATGTTCGGCATTAAAGTAGATGGGATTTATATCCTCCCTGACAATAGGTGCACAGTTCTTTTTCCCTCCAGTGAAGCCAGAATAATTCCTCTTTATCTCGACCTTTACTACGGAGATATAACTGATAAATCTGAAGTTGTTGAATATCTCTTTAGAAAATCAAAGGAACTCCGCAGTGTCGGCCCGGATACACTCATAGAACACTATCTTCCAGTTGTAAAAATGATGTGGCTTCTGAGAGAATATTTTGTTTCCACCAGCTTTCACCCCAGATATATAATGAATGAAAAAGAGGCAGAATTTGCAAAAAGAATAAACAGAGTGTTTTACGGAAAGGCAAATCAGCCGGCATTTTTAGAGGATTTCTACTATAAAACCCTTCCATGGGTTTTCAAACAGATAGACGCAAATCCCTTAGGAATATCTGAGGAAGACTTATACCCTTATATAGATAATCTTGTACTTATCACCGGGGAGTAAAATGAACGAAAAAATAACAAAATCCTTTCCGGAATTAGGCAAGAAAATTGCCCATATGTATTCAGCCAGAATCAACTCTCCGGTAGGGCATGTACTGCTTGGAAAGATAAATGCGGAAAAACTCCCCCTTAAAAATGAAAGTTCAAATGAATTTTTTAAATCTTCCAGGGATTATATTGAAGGGGCCGTCATTTCCCTTGCTTCGGGAAGCCTGATTTCTGTGAAAGTCCTTTGCAGGTCAGTTATTGATTCCTGCGTCCGGTGCCAGAATAATATTGACCCGTATGTCCTAATAGAAAATATGCCCGATGAGATATCCAAAACTGACTGGCCGGAAGAGGTAAAAGAAAAAGCAAAATTTGTATGGACCGGCGGAAACAAGTATGTCCATTCCAATATAAAAGGGCAGACCCGGGCGCTCAAGGATTATGCCCCAAAATTCGGAATAAAAGAAGAGACGGCGTCTTTCTTTAATTCGGAGCTTTCTGTCCAGTGGATTAATGATACTCTTGATGTTTTTAGATTCGTTTTTCCCGCCAAGGATTAGTTTATATTCCAGATTCTAATCTCAAGTTTTTTTCCTTCAATCGCTTCTGAACCGCACATTTCTTCTACAATTAAATTTTCAACCCCTGCAGAGCTTAATTTTTTTATGCTTTTTTTCATCTGCCTGAGATGAGCTTCATTATCTTTATTATAAAAATAGGCAGTTACTGAATGGTTTTTTGGTTTTTCTGCGGGTTTAACCACGAAATCGGTTATCCCTGTTTGTCTGATAAATCCAAATATCCCATCTATTGTTTTTGCTGTTTCCCCAATTTTTACTATTCTGAATTTTGGCATGATAATTCCTTCAGGAGGCTTTGGAAGTTTTTTGTAAAATTCCGATTTTCTGAATTTAAAGGCATCCTCTACCGGGTCTATAATTGGAAACTTTACTGCCGGCACTACTTCAGGGAGTATTCTAAAACATCTGATGCCCAAATCATAGTCCAGTTTTTCTGTATCCTCAAAAAATCCGGAGCTTACCATTGTTGTTATCTCCGCAGAGGTCATTTGGTACATCCTCATTTCCAGGGATTCAAACTCGTAATAAAGATTTTTCATCATTTCTTCATCTTCAGGAATCATAAGTATCCTTTTTGGAGAAGAACCGTTAAGCTGCCGGTATTTTTTAAGTGCACTTCTGAGATATAGGCCTAAAAAATCGGTCTGAAAACCCGCAAATCTAAATAATGAATCGGCAGTTGTTAATGTAGTATTTGATTCCCCTGCATCAACCATAACCCATTTTCCGTTTTCATAAACAAAATCCACCCGCGTTATCACTTTTTTCCTGCTTATATGGCTGGATATTCTTTCTGTTGCAAGTGCAAGAGAAGCAAAATCCTTTTTTCCTATTTCGATAATATGGGATAAAGGCAGTATTACTGTTCTGGTTCCAATTTTAATTTTGGTTTCTCTTCCGTTTCCGAATGGAATACTCCTAATTCCCTCTGAAAAATCTCCAGTTTTCCAGATTCCCCACCCCATTAATTCTGTTCCTCCAGCCCTTAGTACCGCACTTTTGATAAATTCAGATATGAAGTCATATTCGCAGTTGTCTTTTATTTCTTCTTTTTCTACAATTGCCTTAACTCTTTTTTTAGATAACCTTGACTTTATAACTGGTTCAAGTTCAGGATTTAGTCTGATAAAATTACACAGTTCTTTTTTTGTTTTAGTATGCTTAAGGGTATGCCACATTTTAAGATTTACTCTCTGTATCTTTGCAACACCCCTGCTCAATATCATCAATTAAATTGTGAATAGAAGTGTTTATAAATGAATAAAAAAATAAAAAAGAAAAAGACGGATTATTCTTCATCTTCGTCTTCTTCGTTTTCTTCATCTTCGTCTTCTTCGTCGTCATCCCAATCCTGGATTTTCATTTTATCCCTCTTTTAAAAAAGAAAGAAAAAACAAAATTTACTCTAGAAAACTGTTATCCCAGAGAATCTATTATTCTTCCTTTTTCTTCTTTTTTCCAGCCACGGCCTTCACCTCCCCTCGCAGAGGAGTTTAGTATGTTCGGCCGAAACATCCGTTTTAATATTTGCTGATTAATTTAAATACCTTTATTTTTACGTCTGACCGTCGTAATTTCGAGGTAAATTTTTGAATAGGTTTTTGGCTGTCTGCTATTTTTGGATGCTGTTTTGATTTTTTAACGTCGGAAGTGGGTAGTTTTCCATTTTTTTGTAACTTTGGAGTCCGAACCGCCGTTTTTCTTCTGTGTGAACGGTTTATAAATGTTTCTTAGATACATTTTCATAACAATTTAGTTTTGGTGTAAAAATGGAAGGAACTGTAAAGTTTTATAATGTGATGAAGAATTTCGGTTTTATAACCGGCGATGACGGAAAAGATTACTTTGTACACGCAAGCGGCGTTAAGCCAGGCGTTATGCTCAAAGAAGGCGACAAAGTAAAATTTGAAGTTGTCCAGGGTGACAAAGGCCCGAAAGCAGAACAAGTAGAAAAAGCTTAATTTTTCATACTTACTGTTGAGGAATTTTTCCTCTATTTTTCTTTTATTTATTTTTTATAAAATATTATTAGAATTTCTAATAATGTTTAAGAGCATCTCAAAATGTTTTTAATTATTTTATTTGCATATTGTTATATGGGAAAGAATAATTTGGAATTATATTCTGGCCTATCTATAACTAAACACCTTATAGCTATATATGCCGCTTCTTTATTTCTAACGGTTATTTTGCTAACGGTGGCGGGTGTTGGTTCAAGTATTGTAGATAATGAGTATTTTACTAACCTTATAATGGATTCATTAAGAGGATTTCTCATTTTGCCAAATTTTGATTCTGTTCTAACGATTATTACTTTTTCTCTATCCACCCTTCTTTTTTCAAAGATTCTAAAGATTAACCTTACAACAAAAGACTTTTTTTCTTTAAGTGTTCTTAGTCGGTTTTTGTTCCTAGCAGCATATTTCTTTTCAATAATAACTGTCTTAGGCAGTATCGGGGTTGTTTCTTATTTTGCCTCTTTGATTGAATTTCTTTTAGGTATTTTTTTCCTCTTCGTAACCCTTTATTTTGTATTCAATTTTGATTGTAAACAGGTTTGTTCTCTTCTTCCCAAAGCCGTGTTCTCCTTTATTACCTGCATCATTATAATCGCTTTGGCTTCTTGGACATACTCATATTTTACACAATATTATGAAGCCCCGCCAATATTGTCTGTTATAACTATTCAATTGATTTATTTTTTTCTCTACAAATGGGAATTTCTTTTTTTCTTTTTAGCAATATTATTCTTTATAAATAAGAGGGAATGTCTTCCGCAGATTTACAGATATGGGGCAATACTTCTTGGTTTATTAATAATTGAATTGGTGCTAGCATATCCGCATATTAATATTGTAATGGTCTTGCTGTATGGGATACTTAGTTTGTTTCTTTATATTTTCAGCAATCCTAGATATAAAAGTAAATTATGGTTGTAGGAGAAATTAATCTAAATTTCTTAAAGATCAACTGAATTCTCAATAATTTTTGAATGGTGAGGGTATTTGTTTGAGGAATGCCTCCAAATGTGAAATAGAAAAAAAAGGCTGTGTTTGTCCAGGATGCAGGGTTTATATCAATAATAAATATAAGGGAGACTACTTTTGTGTGAATGGAAAGGCAGAGAAAAAGCAATTATAATAATCTCTTAGAATTTCTAAAAGATTATTAGTTAGGTATAATTTTAAAACATCTTTTGTCCTAAAATAAAACTATGCAGAAGCGTAGATTACAAAAATCTCAGAAAGATACTGCTCTCCGCGACAGAACAATTGTGAACCTAAGGAAAAAAGGATGCAGTTTTGGAGAAATTAGTGCTCTTCTTAGGGGTGTTAGCCGTCAGTGTGCCCTTAATGTTTTTTTACGCTGGAAAGGGAAGAGTGAGAAAAAACAAAAACCGTCTAAATAATTCTCTAATTTTTATTTTGTAGTTAATTATATCATTTAAGTAAACCAAAAAGTCCGCCACACCTATAAAGTATACCAAAATAACCTAATTTCCAGCAATTCCCCATCTTTTCCCCTGTCTTCCCCAAACAATCCCCATTGCATGTTCCGGTTTTTCCAATCAATAGCATTACAGTAAACCATACCATCCAAACAGCACTTTTAAGATTTTCTATGGTTTACTTAATCAGTAAATGAATCTGTTTTTGGTTTACTATTATAGTAATTATATAAAATGCATTAAAAATTTCTGTAATTTTTATGTAAAAATTTATTGCAAATAGGTTAGGGTTCGGGCAAAAGATATATCAAAGGATTAATGGTTGGGCAAATTTTACGACGGAGAATAAAATTATAAAAACTGGGATGATTACTCCACTAAAACATTATTAGAATTTCTTAAATAGTTTTCCTTAATAAGAAATTTCGGAAAATGAAAGGATAATAAATCTCTTGAAACCAATTAATGCTATGAAAGACTTTCACAAACTCTGGCAGCCGGATGTTTTACACCAAAAGCAAAATCTGTAAAATTACTTGCCCTGCGAACCAAATGCAGAAATAATTATTTTATTGAGCTGATTGCAATTAAAGATATATCGAAAGGGGAAGAACTTGTTTTTGATTATGCATCTTCCAGAACTTAAAAGAAATATTGCAGGTATTTTTCACCATATATAAAAGAAAAAATTAAAATCTAAAAATATATAAGAAATTCTAAAAGAAAATAAGAATTTATAATTCATTAAGAATTACATACCCTGGGGTGGTTCCGTTTGGGGGAGTTACGCCTTCAACCGCGACCTTCTTTTTATCCATTGTAAAAACTTCCCCGAGTTCGATATCCACACTTTTATTGGATGAGCCTTCAGAATAATGAACCCTTGCTTTTATTTTGCCGTCCTCTCTTTTTGAAATGTTGTTCACACAAAATAAGGTTCCGCATACCTGGGCACACGTGGCTTCGTCTATCTTGATTCTCATAATCACACCTCAAGAATATCGTAAAAAAGATTTAAAATCCTATCAGCACTTTCTTCTGAAAACCTGTTTTTTTGGGGGTTGTTTATAGCAGTTTTTTGCAATTATTTTTACATTTTCTTTGTATTTTCCTTTTAATTCGCTTATTGAACTGGTTTGTTTCTTTTTATCTGCTTCCTGTTTTTTCGTTCCAATATTTCCCCGTATATTTTTAACTTTTTGGAGCATTCCCTTGATTTTTCCAGTATACTGCAGGTCTCCATCAACTGCAGTGAGGAGTTCTTCCATTCTTTTTTCTATTTTTTCCAATTTTTGGTCATAAAAATTTAGTGCATTCAGGAGTTCACTAACATGTGCCGGCGTTCCGTGGACAGTTTTAAGTCTTGATACTTTCTTGTATACTTCACCAAGATATACTCCAGTTATCTCAAGTTCTTTTTCTAATTTATTAGTATCTAATTTTTTATTATGACTAGTAGTTTTTCCTTTTTTCTTTGATTCTGCAAGTTTATCCCAGTAACCTGTCAATTCCTTGTATATCCCGTCGGTATTTGACCCGTAATGGCCGTCAATAGTAATATGCTGGCCGGATAAGAATATCCAGATTTGTGTTAATACGACTGTTTCCCCTTTTGCATCCAGGACAAGGTCTTTTTCATCTATTAGATCTTTCAATTCTTCAGGAGCCATACCCATATACTCTTTTTTTACTTCCTGTGCAGCATTCCAGGTTGAATCATCAGGTTTCATTTTGCCATTTACGGGAACTTTATATCCCAGCATTCTGAGCATTTTTTGGAACTTTATTATGTTATTTTTGTTGTATCCGGAATAACCAAATTCTTTCAGTAGTGCCTCTACTTTTTGGGCATTATTGATTCCTTCTGTTATTTTTAATGTATCTATTTCTATTTTTTTAGTGGCTGTTGCTGATTTTTTGCCTTCGTTCTTTTTTTCGGGCGGTGAGTCATCTTTGTCCTCTTCACCTTTATTTGGAATGGACAGTTTTGTTTCTTCAATATTGTCTTTGTTTATTTCGCTTGGCCCTACGATCAAGGCAATAGATGTAATCACAATTGCACTAATAATACTGATAATGCCTTTGTTCTTCCCACTTTTTTTATCGGTTTCTTCAGTCATTCTACTTCCTCGTGTTATTATTTGTGAACCTTAGTGTTTTTAAACTTACTCTTTAATATATAAAAAATAACAAAAGAGTTATGCTGCCTGTTTGTATTTTTGAAGCTTTTTTCTGAATTCATCTCTCGTAAGGCCGGCATAACCGATTTTTCTCTTTTTTGCTTCTTTTGCCTTCCATATTTTTATTTTTATGTCCAGTATCGCTGTTTTTAAACCTGAGGGGGTTTTTTCGGTTTTGCCAGTTTTTCCTTTCTTGCTTTTATTTATTTGGATACCCATCTCAATAGTTGCCTCGTTGATAATCCAACTAAGTTTCGAGGTTTTTTCAATTAATTTGTCCATTTTTTTCGATATCTCTTTGGGTTCCTGTGCTGCAAGGCTTAGTGATTCTAATTCCTGAACCATCGCTTCGTATTCAGTAACCATTTTTATTAATTTATTGCTTACTGTTTCCATCTGAGTTAGTTCTTCCGAACCGTATTTGCCCTTGTCAAGTATTTCCTTTATTGTAAGTCCCAGATATACCACTTCCTGGTCCATAGTTTCTATCTTTGATTCAAGCATTTCCGGTTTGGGAATGATTCTGTTTAAGGTATTTCCGTAATATGTTTTCATTCCTTTCACACTGTTTGTAAGATACTGCTCGGTATTTGGATGGAAATCAGAGTTATTTATTTCAGTTTGTATGGCTGCAAGCTGCTGCGAGATTTGGATTAATGAGCTGTTTAACTCTTTTCTTTTTCCTCCGGGTATTTCATATATATTATTGGGCTGTCCGGGAATAATGACCTCCGTATAACTGTCTATCAGCTTGTTTAGTCCCTGCAGTTTACTGCTTATTACCTGAATTTCTTTCATTATTTTATTTGTTCCGCCGTCGTAACTTGGAGTTTCTCCTGAAGTTTGAGGTGTTTTTTCCTCATTCTTTTTCTTCTCAGCTATTTGCTGGTTGTTTAAGAACAGCATATAATAATGCAGTGTCTGGCCCTGGACACTTCTGGAACCCGGCAGGTATTTGGTGATGTACATCTTTCCGTCTTCTTTAATTTGCCCCGGGAAGTGTATATTAAGCATTTTCTGGAGTTTAAGTACTTCATTTCCGTTGTATTTTCCCATGAGTTCTTTCTGGAGTTTTGCAAGCGCCGAATTAACAGTTATTTTCTTCAGGTCTTTTTGGGTTATATCCGGAAGGTTGGGTTTAGATTCTATTTTTGCTGTTTTTTCCTTTGGTTCTAATTTTTGTTTTTCTTCTATTTTGCCTGCTTCTTTGTCTTCTCCATCCTTTACTATAACTTCAGTGCCTGTGTCTTCAAATACGACCTCATTTTCTTCTGAATATTCCTTAAGTTTTTGCTTGATACTTTTACCTATATCTTTGACTTTGTTATTTAAGTTGGCGGCTGCGGTTTTGCCTACTTTTACTGCGGAGGTATATAATGCAAGTATCTCACTTTCCTGAGTCTGTTCCTGTTCTTCTTCAGCAGGTTCTTTCTGGGATTTTGTTGGGGTTGCAGTTTCTTTTTTGTCATCCTTTTGTGTTTGTTTCATAGGATAAAACATTGAAAAGAAAGCAACCATTACCCCTACAAATACCATTGCCACATATTTAAGATAACCCATTTTTCTGCGGGGTTTTTCTTCAGATGGTTCTTTTTCTCCGTACCAGTTTACTTCGTTATCTTCTTCATTAGTTTCACTTTCTCCACCCTTTGTCAAGGAAGGGCCAGTATTAAAAAATGCTTCGGCTTCATCATCCAGAAGGGATGATTCTTCCACCATTGTTTCTGCAGTTCCTAAATTTTCTTCGTTATCTTTTTTAGGTTCAGGTTTAATAAATGGAATAACATTTTCCTGAGGTTTTTCATCTGTTTCTTCTTCAGCTACTTCTGCATCATCTTCTTTCTGTTCTTCTTGAGATTCATCACTGCTTTCTTCATACTGTTGTTCTGTTGTATTCTCGTCTCCGAGTACTTCTTTCATTCGATTTAACAATTTCTGCCCATCATCATCAAAATCAATTCCTTCCGGAGTTCCTTTCGCATTGTTCTCTTCAGGAATTTCTTCTTTTGGTAGTTGTGCTGCTTCTTCCTGTTTTTCCTCTGGTTTCTCTTCTTTAATCGCGGTTTCATTGGAATCTTGTTCCAATAAATTCAGAAATCCTTCATCTCCTATTGTCATTTTTGGACCTTCTTCATTTTTTTTCTGTTTAACAGGGGTTTCCGGAGGCTGATATATGGAAAGGTCAAGCTGTATCCCCAGTTCTTGGGCCATTTTTTCAAGAATAGCCAGTTTTTTCTGATATTCATCTATCGCATCCTTCTGTTTTGGTTCCTCTTTTTTAACCATAGAAACAAAATCTGCAGTGCGAGGTTCTGCCTTTAAATCAACTAATGGGGCCATTCTTTCAGCGTAAATAATATCTGATTCTTC